>NZ_JBIVGT010000007.1:214061-241725 GCF_044748825.1 Pseudomonas sp. NPDC089741
AGAGGGAACTGACCGAGGTGTTTGGGCGAGATACGCCGACGTGCAATACCGAGCCGAACTCACATTCTGAAAAGCCCAAAAATCGACCCCCTCTCCCTCGGGAGAGGGCTGGGCGGGCGGCGTTCCGATGAGGGGCGAATCCAACGCAAATCAAAAGCCGGCCAAGCCGTGCTCTTCACCACTCAATAGGCCGAGTGTCAGCTCGCCTGCTCTTGATCTTGATCCACGAGCGACGTCGGAAGGCTGAGTGGAGGGATTGATCCGGGGGTGGGAGCGCAGCGACCGTTTGGCGCAGCCAAACACAGCGAGAGGAGGTGCAGCGCAGCAAACCGTAGGCGCTGCCCCCCGGATCGATCCCGCAGCGAAGGAACCCCGAGCCCCAGCGAGCGGGCCGCACGCAGGAGCAAGCCTTTTCGGTTACCTTTTCGGCGTCTGGAAAAGGTGACTCGCCGTAAGGGCGAAACCTTAATCCGCCATCACCAAAAAAACGGATATACACACCAACCCCAAGAACATGGTCGGCCCAAAGGCCGCCAAGCCCAAAGCGTGACGCCTGTCAAAACCCTGAACACACAAGCAGAAACATCCCCTCCCATTGAAACCACCGAAAGCCTGCCCCATCTAAGACCCATACCCCATTGCGCAGGTGCCCCATGAGCGACCAGCAAGAATTCCCCGATCACCCCGACGACTACACCCAAACCGACCACATCGAACACACCTCCTCCGGCAAAGGCCTCGCACTGCCAGGCCAAAACCTGCCGGACAAGGTCTACATCATCCCGATCCACAACCGCCCGTTCTTCCCGGCGCAAGTCCTGCCGGTCATCGTCAACGAAGAACCCTGGGCCGAAACCCTCGACCTCGTCAGCAAATCCGAACACCACTCCCTGGCCCTGTTCTTCATGGACACGCCCCAGGAAGACCCGCGTCACTTCAACACCGGCGCCCTCCCCGAGTACGGCACGCTGGTCAAAGTCCATCACGCCAGCCGCGAGAACGGCAAACTGCAGTTCGTCGCCCAGGGCCTGAGCCGCGTGCGCATCAAAACCTGGCTCAAACACCACCGCCCACCGTATCTGGTGGAAGTCGAATACCCGCACCAGCCGACCGAGCCGACCGACGAGGTCAAGGCCTACGGTATGGCGCTGATCAACGCGATCAAGGAACTGCTGCCGCTCAACCCGCTGTACAGCGAAGAGCTGAAAAACTACCTCAATCGCTTCAGCCCCAACGATCCGTCGCCGCTGACCGACTTCGCCGCCGCCCTGACCTCCGCCACCGGCCCCGAGCTGCAAGAAGTGCTCGACTGCGTGCCGATGCTCAAGCGCATGGAGAAAGTCCTGCCGATGCTGCGCAAGGAAGTCGAAGTCGCGCGCCTGCAAAAAGAGATCTCGGCGGAAGTTAACCGCAAGATCGGCGAGCATCAGCGCGAGTTCTTCCTCAAGGAACAACTCAAGGTCATCCAGCAGGAACTGGGGCTGACCAAAGACGACCGCAGCGCCGACCTCGAACAGTTCGAACAACGCCTTGAAGGCAAAGTCCTGCCGGCGCAGGTGCAGAAACGCCTCGATGAAGAAATGAACAAACTGTCGATCCTCGAGACTGGCTCGCCAGAGTACGCGGTCACCCGCAACTACCTCGACTGGGCCACCTCGGTGCCGTGGGGCGTCTACGGCGAGGACAAACTCGATCTCAAGCACGCGCGCAAAATCCTCGACAAACACCACGCTGGCCTCGACGACATCAAGGATCGCATCCTCGAATTCCTCGCCGTCGGTGCTTATAAAGGTGAGATCAGCGGCTCCATCGTGTTGCTGGTCGGGCCGCCGGGCGTGGGTAAAACCAGCGTCGGCAAATCCATCGCCGAATCCCTCGGCCGGCCGTTCTATCGCTTCAGCCTCGGCGGCATGCGCGACGAAGCCGAGATCAAGGGCCACCGCCGCACCTACATCGGCGCACAGCCGGGCAAACTGGTGCAGGCGTTGAAAGACGTCGAAGTGATGAACCCGGTGATCATGCTCGACGAGATCGACAAGATGGGCCAGAGCTACCAGGGCGACCCGGCCTCGGCGTTGCTGGAAACCCTCGACCCGGAACAGAACGTCGAATTCCTCGACCATTACCTCGACCTGCGCATGGACTTGTCGAAAGTCCTCTTCGTCTGCACCGCCAACACCCTCGATTCGATCCCCGGCCCATTGCTCGACCGCATGGAAGTGATTCGCCTGTCGGGCTACATCACCGAAGAAAAAGTCGCCATCGCCAAGCGTCACCTGTGGCCGAAATTGCTGGAAAAGGCCGGCGTGTCCAAGGGCAGCCTGGCCATCAGTGACAGCGCGCTCAAAGCCTTGATCGACGGTTACGCCCGTGAAGCCGGCGTGCGTCAGCTTGAAAAGCAAATGGGCAAATTGGTGCGCAAAGCGGTGATGAAGCTGATCGACGACCCGAAAGCGGTGATCAAGCTCGGACCGAAAGACCTCGAAGCGTCACTGGGTCATCCGGTGTTCCGCAACGAACAAGTGCTGTCCGGCACCGGCGTGATTACTGGTCTGGCCTGGACCAGCATGGGCGGCGCGACGTTGCCGATCGAAGCGACGCGGATTCACACGCTCAACCGTGGTTTCAAACTCACCGGGCAACTGGGTGATGTGATGAAGGAATCGGCGGAGATCGCCTACAGCTACGTCAGCTCGCACCTGAAACAATTCGGCGGTGACGCGAAGTTCTTCGACGAAGCCTTCGTCCACCTGCACGTACCGGAAGGCGCGACACCGAAAGACGGCCCGAGCGCCGGCGTGACCATGGCCAGCGCCCTGCTTTCGCTCGCGCGTAATCAGCCGCCGAAGAAAGGCGTGGCGATGACCGGTGAACTGACGTTGACCGGGCATGTGCTGCCGATTGGCGGGGTACGCGAGAAGGTGATTGCGGCAAGAAGGCAGAAGATTTTCGAGTTGATTTTGCCGGAGCCGAATCGGGGGAATTTTGAGGAGCTGCCGGATTATTTGAAGGAGGGGATTACGGTGCACTTCGCGAAGAAGTTTGCGGATGTGGCGAAGGTACTTTTCTGACCGGTAGCCCGTAGCCCCTCACCCCAGCCCTCTCCCCGAGGGAGAGGGAGCCGACCGAGTTGTCTTGCGCTATACATCGACCTGAAAGACCGAGTCGATTATGGATTCAGCGATTTATTTCAGGTCGGTGTCTTTCTAAAATATCCCGCAATCGGTCCCCTCTCCCTCTGGGAGAGGGCTAGGGTGAGGGCTTGGCGTTGTCACACTTTGTCTCATCTTCAGTTATGCTCGCCGTTCGTCGCCAACGTCGGAGCCGCTGACCCTATGTCCCCCACTCGCCTGTTTCTCCCCCTCGCCCTCTCGCTGCTGGCCGCGTGCGCCACGCAACCGAAACACAACGTGACCGTGGAAAAACAAAGCGAATGCCCGGTACGCCTGACCAACGGGCAAAACCTCATCATCATGCTGCCAAGCAATCCAACCACCGGCTACCGCTGGGCCATTCAGGATTCCGCCGGCGGCGTGCTGCGCGCGCTTAGCCCAGAGGTTTACAGCAATCCGGAAGATGCCGGCGTGGTCGGCGCAGCGGGGCTTTCAACCTGGCGTTTCCAGGCGTTTGCTGCCGGCACCGGACGTTTGCGCCTGACCTCGCAACAACCATGGGCGCCAGAAGTGCTGCCAGTGGAAACTTTCGACTGCGCGATCTCGGTGAACTGATCGTGGGCTGGCTGATTCTGGCGCTGATGGGCGCGGTGACGTTTCTCTACGGTGTCAGCACGCATGCGGCGCTGCTGTGCTTGTTGGTTAAGCCGTTGCCGGTGCTGGCATTGCTTGGCTGGCTGCACGATGCGCCGCCCAGCGAGTATCGCCGCTGGATCAGTCTCGGTCTGATTTTCTCGCTGCTCGGTGATGTACTACTGGCGTGGCCAGTGGATTTGTTTGTGTTTGGCCTCGGCGCGTTTCTGGTTGCGCATCTGGCTTATCTGAAGGCTTATCTGAGTGACTGCAAGCGTCTGGCGATTCTGCCGTTGCTGCTTTCCCTCGGAGTTGGCGCGGTGCTGCTGGGCCTTCTGATTTCCAGCGGTCTCGGGCCTTTACTGGTTCCGGTCATCATCTATGGCGCGGCAATCAGCGCGATGCTCTGGCGCGCCCTCGCCCGCCTCGGCACCGACGTGCCCAAGCGTTCGGCGTTGCTGGCGGCGGGTGGTGCGTTAGCGTTTGTGTTTTCGGATAGCGTGATCGGCATTGATCGCTTCGTATCGCCATTCCATGCCGCCCCGTACGTCATCATCCTCAGCTACTGGCTCGGCCAGTGGGGCATCGCCGCTTCCGCGTTCTCCCAAAAACACCGCTAACCCTGTGGCGAGGGGATTTATCCCCGTCCGGCTGCGCAGCAGTCGTAAAACCTGCGCACGCGGATTGCCTGACACTCCTTGATGACTGGTTTTGGGGCTGCTTCGCAGCCCATCGGGGATAAATCCCCTCGCCACGTCGGACAACCCAAGCATCCCAGCGCCCTTTTGGCTAAAATGCCGGCCTTTCCATTTACACCGCCGGAACCGCCGTGAGCAAAGAACCCGATCGCATTTTCGCCAAGCCTTTGGCCCAGGTACCCGACTTCGCCTTCAACGAAGACGTCGTGCGGGTGTTCCCGGACATGATCAAGCGCTCGGTGCCGGGTTACCCGACCATCGTCGAAAACCTTGGTGTACTCGCAGCGCAGTTCGCTCAGCCAAACAGCGTGCTTTACGATCTCGGCTCATCGCTGGGCGCGGTCACTCAAGCGCTGCGTCGCCACGTGCGCACCGACGGTTGCCGCGTTATCGCTGTGGATAACTCGGCCGCCATGGTCGAACGCTGCCGCGAATACCTCAACGGTCAGGATTCGATGTTTCAGGAGCTGCTGCCGGTCGAAGTCATCGAAGGCGACATCCTGGCCCTTGAGTTTCATCCCGCCTCGGTGGTCGCGCTGAACTTCACCCTGCAATTCATCGCCCCGGATCAGCGCACCGCGTTGCTCTCGCGCATCCGCCAATCGCTGCTGCCCGGCGGCGCGCTGATTCTCTCGGAGAAGCTGCGTTTCAACGATACCGAAGAGCACGCGCTGCTTACTGATCTGCACGTCGCCTTCAAACGCGCCAACGGCTACAGCGAACTGGAAATTGCCCAGAAGCGCAGCGCCATCGAAAACGTCATGAAGCCCGACAGCCTCGAAGAACACCGCGAACGCCTGCTGGCCGCCGGGTTCTCGAAAGTCGTGCCGTGGTTCCAGTGTCTTAACTTTGCCTCGTTGATTGCCTTGCCATGATTGATCTGTCCCCCCTCGCCCGCCGTCTGGCCGGCACGCCGCTGGCCGAATGGGCCAACACCCTGCAAGCACAACTCGACAAGAAAATGGAGAAGGGCCACGGCGACCTGGAGCGCTGGCAAAGTGCGCTGGATGCTTTGCCGAAGATCCAGCCGAGCGAAGTCGATCTGCTCAACGGCCTGAAGCTCGACACCGATTGCGACGACGAAACCCGCGCACAAATGCGTACTGCGTTGATGGGCCTGTCGCCGTGGCGCAAAGGGCCGTTCGATCTGTTTGGCGTGCACGTCGACACTGAATGGCGTTCGGACTGGAAGTGGTCGCGTGTTGCTCCGCATCTGGATCTGAAAGGCAAACGCATCCTTGATGTCGGTTGCGGCAATGGCTATTACATGTGGCGCATGCTCGGTGCCGGGGCGAACAGCGTGATTGGCGTTGATCCAAACTGGCTGTTCTTCTGCCAGTTCCAGGCGGTGCAACGTTATCTGTCCGAGCCGAATGCCTGGCACTTGCCGTTCCCGTTCGAAGACCTGCCGCCGAATCTCGAAGGCTTCGACACGGTGTTTTCCATGGGCGTGTTCTACCACCGCCGCTCACCGATCGAGCATTTGCTGGCGCTGAAGGATTGCCTGGTCAAGGGCGGCGAACTGGTGCTGGAAACGTTGGTGGTGGAAGGCGACAAGCATCAGGTGCTGGTGCCGGAAGACCGTTATGCGCAGATGCGTAACGTCTGGTTCCTGCCGTCGGTGCCGGCGCTGGAATTGTGGCTGCGTCGCGCTGGTTTCACCGATATTCGTTGTGTGGACGTCAGCACCACGACTGTTGAAGAGCAGCGCGGTACCGAGTGGATGAAGTACCAGTCGTTGAGTGACTTCCTTGATCCGGAAGACCACAGCAAAACCATCGAAGGTTTGCCGGCACCGATGCGTGCGGTGATCGTCGCCCGTAAGTAACCCTCACAAACGCCGCACACACCTGTAGGAGTGAGCCTGCTCGCGATAGCGGTCTGACAGTCACAGTAATGTTGAATATCAGAACGCTATCGCGAGCAGGCTCACTCCTACAGTTTTGTTTTGTGTTTATTCAGATGATTTTGCTCTGCGGGCGCGGAAGAATTCGGTCAGCACCGCGCCACATTCCTCGGCCAACACCCCGCCTTCATACAACACCCGGTGATTCAAAAAGCCCTGGGTAAAAAACTGCCCCTGGCTCTGCACAATCCCTGCCTTCGGCTCCAGCGCCCCATACACCACGCGCGCCACCCGCGAATGCACGATCAAACCGGCGCACATGCTGCACGGCTCCAGCGTCACATACAGCGTGCTGCCCGGCAGCCGATAGTTATCCAGCGCCTGCGCGGCCGCACGGATCGCGACCATTTCGGCATGGGCACTCGGGTCGCTGGCACTGATCGGGCAATTGAAACCGCGACCAATGATCTCGCCATCCTGCACCAGCACCGCGCCTACCGGCACTTCGCCGAGGGCTGCGCCTTGCGCGGCGAGGGCGAGGGCCTCGCGCATGAAATCGCGGTCACGGCTGCGGTCGATGATCGCCGCAGGGCGAATCTGGCGCATCACTTCACCTCGATGGCGGCCATCAGGCCGGTTTCCATGTGGTCGATCACGTGGCAGTGGAACATCCACACCCCCGGGTTATCCGCCACCAGCGCCACTTGCGCGCGCTCGTTCTTGCCTAGCAGGTAAGTGTCGGTGAAGTACGGAATGATCTTGTGCCGGTTTGACGCAATCACCTTGAAGCTCATCCCGTGCAAGTGGATCGGGTGCTGGTATTGAGTCATGTTTTTCAGTTCGAAAATATAGCTTTGGCCCAGCTTCAGGCTGGCAATCGGCCGATCCGCACACGTCTTGTCGGTGATGTCCCAAGCCTTGCCGTTGATCTGCCACAGGCTCGGCGGCTTGCCGTTATCAACGTTGACCGACACCGAACCGACCCATTCGAAATTGAAGTTGAGTTTCTCGGCATTGGCCAGATCCGGCTCGGCCACCGGGTTGGCCGGCAGGGCTTTCGGCCAGTCAGTCGGCGCGTCGGTATTGGCCACAGAACGCAGCGTACCCAGACGCACCGGGCCGTTGCGCAGCGACAATTCTTCGCCAGCGGCCGGCGCTTTGATCGCCAGGCAAATGCGCATTCCCGGGCCCAGCCAATATTCCTTGCCCAGCGGTCGCGGCTCGACCGGGTTGCCGTCCAGCGCATAAATCTGTGCTTCGACCCCGGGAATATTGATGCGATACGTCAGGGTGTTGTCGAGGTTGAGCAAACGCACCCGCGTGATCTGCCCGGCCGGCAATTCGATCACCGGCAGCGGCACGCCATTGATCGTCGACAAACGCCCCGCCGTACCACCACGCGCCGCTTCACGAGGAATGCTGAACTCGACGAAATTGCCTACGTCATCGATGTGCCAGTTCTTCAGGCTCAAGGTCTTTTCATACACGAAACCGGTCGGCTCGCGTTCTTCGATGATCAGCGGCCCGACCAGCCCGCGCCCCAGCTCTTCGCTGCTGCTGACATGCGGGTGATACCAATAGCTGCCGGCATCCGGCACGCGGAATTTGTAATCAAAGTATTCGCCGGGCAATACCGGCAATTGCGAGACGTACGGCACGCCGTCCATCTCCAGTGGCAGACGAATGCCATGCCAGTGAATGGTGGTCGCCACCGGCAAATGGTTGATGAAGCGCACGCGCAGCCATTCACCCTGACGCACACGCAACTCGGTACCCGGCGCCGACGGGCCGAATGCCCAGGCTTCGGTTTTATGTCCGGGCACCAGCTCCACGTCCAGCGGCGCGGCAATCAGCTCGTAATCGTGGCCCGCTTCAGCATCGGCCATCTTGCCCAGCCAGTAACGCGACGCGCCACCGGCCCCCACGCCAACCACTACAAGACCGGCCAGACCACCGAGTATTTGTCGACGGGTAAAAGACATGAACTCAACCACCTCACGTATCAGCCACGGGCGCCAGGCCCGCAAAAGGCAAATACGATACACCTGCAATTGCGAAACAGTAAGGGCGGCGCGGCGGATGGACGCAGTCGCGCCCGCGCCATACAGCATTTTGATCGTACGCAGAGCACAACTATGTAGTGCACAGTCCTTGAGTGAACAGGTCATCCTGCGACACCCGTTTCTCAAGGATAGAGAGCATGAACGCACCAGCCCCCCTGCCCAATGCTGCCGACAAGGCTGCGCTTGAGGCCATTGCCGCTACCGTCATCCAGAACTGCCCCAGCCTGCTGGATGAGGCGCATCAGGTCGCCAGCGACTTACTAAAAAAACATGAGATCAACGGACTGGATCCGGATCAGGTCTACTTTCATCGCTTCGATGCTTCGCAAAGCAGCGCCAAAGCCTTTACTGGCTGGGAGCATGTGCACGCGACGCCCACCTCGACCATGACCCTGACCGAACTGGTGATCCACCGATTTCGCGTCGCCGATCAGGACAATGCCGATCTACTTGACGTGTACGGTGGTTTTTATACCGCAGGCCCGGGCGCCGGCACCTTCAATGAATCCAATGAAGTGCGCCTGCACGGAAGCGCGGTGCTGAAGGAATTCTGGAGCGCCGACTTCAGCTCGTTATACAGCGAAAAACTGACGGCATTCTGGAGTACCTCGAACAGCCATTTCCGCACATTGGCCAAATGCAACTTCCTCGTCAAAGCCGTGCAGGCACGCGACCAACGGCGATTGAGCGACGAAGACTTCCAGTTCGTCACGCAAGCGGTCATTGGCACACTCACTTGGCCTGTCAGCCTGCAAATGCTACAGGCCGCTCACCCTTGTAGCGGTAACGTCTTCACGCTAGACATTGACGGCTACTTCGCCATCAATGCGCTTCGGTTTATCGCTGCGAAGGGACGACAGATCGTTTATCTGCCAGGCGACACGGAGCCCTTCCAGGTATTGGAAAGTGCTACCGACATGCACTACTGGGTGCTGCTGCGGATGAACAACAACGCTACCCGGCAGAGATTGATGTCACATTTCTCCCTCGCTGACCGTCAGCAGGTCAGCGATAACCTCAGCGATCTGATGAACCGCCTGGTGAAAACCTGGGGCGTCTACGACCACTCAATGATCAACGGGCAAAGCCGCGCGATCGAAGGTGACGTCTTCACCTGGTTGAGCGATTCGACCCGCGATGCCATGTTCGCGGAGGCCAGCCTTTCGTTGACCTCAAACGGCGATCTGCGCAAGCAACTGTGGATCGGTTATCTCAGCGCAGGTGTCAAAGTATTTGGCCCGATGGCAGTGGTCGGATGGCCGATAGCGCTTCCAGTGATCGGCGCCAGCATTGCCGGCATGGGTTTGAACATCGATCAGGCGGTCAACGGAAAAACCACCGCGCAACGCAAGGCCGGGATCCTCGGTGCAGTGCTCAACGGCATCGACATGCTGTTCAATCTCCTGGTGCTCAAAGGGCCAGGGGCATTGACGGAGATCGGCCCTGAGGTCGATGCCGCCGAAGCTCGGGAAATGGCCGATCTGACTGGCGAATCTCCTGACATCGAACAACCCCCGCCTACTCCTGCGCAATTGCTCCCCGAGGCGATGGATTGGCCACAGATCAACACCCGGCCGCTGAGTTCCGCGTCATCGCTGGAAGACATCCCGCGACCGCCGGTACCGCAACACTGGCAAGCCAACGAGCTGTTGGAAGGACTGACGCCGGGCAGCGAGCCCGGCAAGCTTCAGGGGATTTACCTGCTCGACTCCACGCCCTCGACCGCCATCATGATCGATGACTGCGCCTACTACGTACGTTACGAGTCCGACCTCAACGGTGGTGGGCACTGGGCCATAATCGACCCGGAAAGCCCTGACAGTTTCACCCGTTCGGTTGCCGTACGCCTGAACGCCCAGGGTGAGTGGGAAACCATGCCGCGTGGCGGTCTCAAAGGTGGCGGAAAGACACCTGCGCAGGTTGGATCCAGCACGCAACGTCAGCCCGTCCCAGCGCCGACCAGTGCACTGCCGGCATCGGAATACGACATGCCCGCTGCCCTGAAATCGCATCTGCAGCAAGGTGCTGCGGGGCTCGACGATGAGGCACTGCGCGATGTCTACGACAGCCTCAACGCGTTCGATGCCTACCGTGATTTCAAGGTCATCAGAAAACGTCTCTACCACGACGCGCTGCGGTTCTTTGCCACGCTGCAACTACCCGCTCGTCCTCCCATGCCGGTCCTGGCGGCGGATGCCTCTGCCGAGGAGATCATTGACAGGATTTTGCAACATGCCCGAGGGTTGGTCATCGGTGAAAGTCATACCGCCATTGGCAGTAAACAGTGGCTGATCGAAAACATGGAGTTACTCGCCAGCAAACAAGTGAAGACCCTGTACATGGAGCATCTGCTGACCGACTTTCACCAGGCGGCCCTCGACGAATTCTTCAGCACCGGGGTCATGCCCAGCGAGCTCGAGTCCTACCTCAACGCACTTGATGTCGGCAACATGACCGATCCGCTGCAGCGCTACACGTTTCTTGAACTGGTCAGGGAAGCCCGAAATCAAGGCATCCATATTCAGGCCATTGATTGCATGGCGAGCTACCGGCTTTACGGCATGGAGATCACCACCGCCCAGGCCCTTGCGATCGACGAGACAGCACGGCAGAAAATGATGAACTACTTCGCAAGGTCGGTCATTCGCGCCGATCAGACTGTGCGGGGGGCGCACAAGTGGGTGGCACTGATGGGCAACTCACACTCGAACACCTTCGACGGCGTTGCCGGCGTCAGTGAGCTGGAGGAAGCCATCGGCATTCGTGTCGAGGATGTCGCCGAAGGAGTATCACGTGGCATCGAAGTCGACCCGGGGAAAATCCTCCCTCTGGGCGGTACCGTGTTTGACCGCTCCGCACTGGTGCGAGGCGACCTGCGGCTACAAATGGAAACACCGTGGATCGCACAAACCATGGCGGAATTCGAAACGCTGCTGCCGCGTTACGGCATGTACTCCTTGAAACAACAACCCAACATGACATTTATCGTGCATCGCAGTCGCAGCAAAGAACTGGTGCGCACCATTATTGAAAATGACGGGAGACGCTTCTACATTGAACGCCCGCGCTGGCCTTCGGTCAGCGGCAAACGCTATGACAGCATCAAGACGTTGCTACAGGGACTGGATGAAATGGGCATGAGCCTCGCAGGCTGGTCGAAGCCGCTGTAACGCAGACACAAAAAAGCCGTGTGAAATCGAATTTCACACGGCTTTCGGTGACAGCGCTCAAGCCATCAAGGCTTGTGCGGGATCATTCCCACTCAATGGTCGCTGGCGGCTTGCTCGACACGTCGTAAGTGACGCGCGAAATACCTTCGATCTCATTGATGATGCGGCCGGAGACGGTTTCCAGCAGTTCGTAAGGCAGGTGCGCCCAACGTGCGGTCATGAAGTCGATGGTTTCTACGGCACGCAGGGCTACAACCCAGGCGTAACGACGGCCATCGCCAACCACGCCAACCGATTTCACTGGCTGGAACACCACGAAAGCCTGGCTGACTTTGTGGTACCAGTCGGCCTTGCGCAGCTCTTCGATGAAGATGTGGTCGGCGCGACGCAGCAGGTCGGCGTATTCCTTTTTCACTTCACCGAGGATGCGCACGCCCAGGCCCGGGCCCGGGAACGGGTGACGGTAGACCATGTCGTACGGCAGGCCGAGTTCCAGACCCAGACGACGGACTTCGTCCTTGAACAGTTCGCGCAGGGGCTCGACCAGTTTCAGGTTCATCTCTTCCGGCAGGCCGCCCACGTTGTGGTGCGACTTGATCACGTGGGCCTTGCCGCTTTTCGCGCCAGCCGATTCGATCACGTCCGGGTAGATGGTGCCCTGAGCGAGGTACTTGATGTTGTCCAGTTTGTTCGACTGGGCATCGAATACGTCGATGAAGGTACGACCGATGATTTTGCGCTTCTTCTCCGGATCGGCTTCGCCGGCCAGGTTGTTGAGGAATTGCTCTTCAGCGTTGGCGCGGATCACCTTGACGCCCATGTTCTCGGCGAACATGGCCATCACTTGCTCGCCTTCGTGCAGACGCAGCAGGCCGTTGTCGACGAAGACGCAGGTCAGTTGGTCGCCGATGGCTTTGTGCAGCAGCGCAGCGACTACCGAGGAGTCAACGCCGCCGGACAGACCCAGCAGCACGTTGTCGGTGCCGACCTGGGCGCGGATGTTGGCGATGGCGTCTTCAGCGATCTTCGACGGCGTCCACAGGGCTTCACAGCCGCAGATGTCGAGAACGAAGCGCGACAGGATGCGACCGCCCTGTTTGGTGTGGGTCACTTCCGGGTGGAACTGCACGCCGTAGTAGCCGCGAGCGTCGTTGAACATACCGGCGATCGGGCAGCTTGGGGTGCTGGCGAGGACGTGGAAGTCTTCCGGCATCTTGGTGACCTTGTCACCGTGGCTCATCCATACGTCGAGGCCGAACAGGCCGTCAGCGTCGATGTGGTCTTCGATGCCGTCGAGCAGGCGGCTCTTGCCGACCACGTCTACGCGGGCGTAACCGAACTCACGCAGTTCGGAACCTTCAACCTTGCCACCCAGTTGCTCGGCCATGGTCTGCATGCCGTAGCAGATACCGAAAACCGGTACGCCCAGATCGAACACTGCCTGTGGGCAGCGCGGGCTGTCGGCGACGTGTACGGACTCGGGGCCGCCGGCGAGGATGACGCCTTTAGGAGCGAATTCGCGGATCGCATCTTCGTCCATGTCGAACGGGTGCAATTCGCAGTACACACCGATCTCGCGCACGCGGCGGGCGATCAGTTGGGTGTATTGCGAACCGAAGTCGAGGATCAGGATGCGGTGAGCGTGAATATCGAGGGCCATGATTCAGTCTCGTCTAAGTCATTCAGAAACAGTCGTGATTCAGAAACAACTCGGGGCTGAATCAAACAGCCCCGGTTGCTTACTTTATTGCTTGAAGGCTCAACCTACGCGGTAGTTTGGCGCTTCTTTGGTGATCTGCACGTCGTGAACGTGGGATTCGGCCATGCCAGCGCCGGTGATCCGCACGAACTCAGGCTTGGTGCGCATTTCTTCGATGTCGGCGCTGCCGGTGTAACCCATCGAGGAACGCAGACCGCCCATCAGTTGGTGAATGATCGCGCTCAGGGTGCCTTTGTACGGCACACGGCCTTCGATGCCTTCCGGAACGAGTTTCTCGGCGCCTGCCGAGGAGTCCTGGAAGTAGCGGTCGGAAGAACCCTGGGCCTGGGACATGGCGCCCAGCGAACCCATGCCGCGATAAGCCTTGTACGAACGGCCCTGGAACAGTTCGATTTCGCCCGGCGCTTCTTCAGTACCGGCGAACATCGAGCCCATCATCACGCAGGAAGCACCGGCTACGATGGCCTTGGACAGGTCACCGGAGAAACGGATGCCGCCGTCGGCGATCAACGGAACGCCAGTGCCTTCAAGGGCAGCGGCGACGTTGGCGATGGCACTGATTTGCGGGACGCCGACACCGGCGACGATACGGGTGGTGCAGATCGAGCCAGGGCCGATACCGACCTTGACGGCGTCGGCGCCTGCTTCGGCGAGAGCCTTGGCAGCGGCGCCGGTGGCGATGTTGCCGCCGATCACCTGCACTTCAGGGAAATTCTGTTTGACCCAGCGAACACGGTCGATCACACCTTTGGAGTGACCGTGAGCGGTGTCGACTACCACCACGTCCACACCGGCATTGACCAGAGCGGCGACGCGGTCACCGGTGTCTTTACCGGTACCGACAGCAGCGCCAACGCGCAGACGACCTTGATCGTCCTTGCTGGCCAGCGGGTAGGCTTTGGCTTTTTCGATGTCGTTGACGGTCATCATGCCTTTGAGGGCGAATTTGTCGTCGACGATCAGTACGCGTTCGATGCGGTTTTTGTGCAGCAACTCGCGAACGTCGTTCTTGTCGGCGCCTTCCTTGACCGTGACCAGACGCTCTTTAGGCGTCATCACTTCACGGACAGTGGCTTCCAGACGGTTTTCGAAACGCACGTCACGGGAAGTGACGATGCCGACCAGGTCGCCATCGTGCAGTACCGGAACGCCGGAAATGTTGTGCAGACGGGTCAGTTCGAACAGTTCACGCACCGTGGCATCTGCCTCGATGGTGATCGGGTCCTTGACTACACCGGCTTCATAACGCTTGACCTTGCGAACTTCGGCAGCTTGCTGCTCGATGGTCATGTTCTTGTGGATAATGCCGATGCCACCTTCCTGAGCCATGGCAATTGCCAGACGGGCTTCAGTGACGGTGTCCATGGCGGCAGAAACCAGAGGAATATTCAGCTCGATGCCACGGGTTAGGCGGGTCTTGAGACTGACTTCGTTAGGAAGCACCTCGGAATAACCAGGCACTAGGAGAATGTCGTCGAATGTCAGAGCTTCTTGGCTGATACGCAGCATCGCGGGGGCTCCCGAGCGGGAAAATGGAAGCGCGCCATTATAGTCAGACACCCCCTGCTGTTCAATGTAAAACTCAGCCTAATTGATATACGGAAAAACCCGCGCCCTGTAGGAGCTGCCGAAGGCTGCGATCTTTTGATCTGGTTTTTAACAAACAACGTCAGAAGATCGCAGCCTGCGGCAGCTCAGGGAATGTTTGGGGGTCAGAGTTCGACTTTTACCCAACTGACGGGCAGGTCGAGCCAGTCGGCGAATTCGTCGAGGAAGCTTTGTTTGAAACCGGCCTCGAGCCAGTTGTTGAAGATGAAGCCGAGGTTGGAGAACCCGCACTCCTGCAAGTACAGGAAGCCATTGATGTCGTCTTCGTGACCGCATTCCGGACAGGTGAAGTTGTCGGTGCGCGCGGGCATCCAGTCCTCCAGGCTTTCGAAGAGTGCTTCGCCGATCTCGCGACGACACTCGGCGCAGCCGGCCTCTTCGAGAAAACCCTTGGCCGGGGTGTAGATGCAACGCTTGGTGACAATCTCCAACCCATTGATCGGCTCGCCGAACGGCAACGCTTGTGGATGCAGCACCACGGCACGCGCGCCATCGGCGATCGCGTAAGCCATGCGATTGCCGGTGCGGCCACAGGTGCTCAGCTCTTCCTTGACGATGTTCTTGCGCACCAGCCAGCGCACGATCGCCCGCGCCCGGGGTTCGTGCACCGGCAGGGTGGAGATTTTCGGGACGATGATGCTTTGCGAATTCATGGAAAGTCCTGCGGTATGGCTTCTGACGCCTTCGCGAGCAAGCCCGCTCCCACATTGGAATGAAGTTCCCTATGGGAGCGAGCCTGCTCGCGAAGAGGCCCTAAAGGCCGGCAGCTTAATCCCTGACGAAATCCGGTCAAGTGCTGAGGTAACGCCCGATCAACGCCAGCCCGCTCGCCAGCACCAGCCACGTCACCAATCGCACAAACGCCTCGCGCGACAACTTCATGGTCAACCGCCGCCCGACCCACAACCCCAGCGCCATGGCCGGCAACAGACACAACGCCAACATCAACAAGGGTAGCTCGGCATACACACCAGCGATGGCGAATAGGCTCAAACGCACCACCGTACTGCAACTGATCAGCGCACTTTGCGTGGCGCGGGCCGCGTCTTTCGGCAGCCGACTGTTGAGATAGATCGCATATAAAAAGCCGCCACTGCCAAACAGTGCACCGAACAATCCACCGACCGTGCCCATTGGCAGGGCCCAAACGGCGGACAATTGCTCAGGACGCTTCTTCACCCCCAAGCTGTAAATCGCATAAGCGCTAATAAACAGCCCCATCAACAACAGCAACAGATCGGATTTCAGATTCAGCAGAAAAATCACCCCGAGCGTGCAACCCACCGCCATGCACGGCAGCAGCCGCCACAATTCAGGCTTGACCACATCCCGCCGCGACGGCAGCAGGTTGCCGAACGCCGCAACGAAATCCAGCAACACTAACAACGGCACGATCTTCGACAGAGGCATGAACAGAATCAGAATCGGCCCTGCCACCAGCGCCGTACCAAATCCGGCAATACCAAACACGATATAAGCCAGCGCGATGCCCAGCCCGATCACCAGCCAGCCCTCGATGCCCCACGACCATTCGCTCAACAACCCCACCACACTCATCGCTGCGCATCCTTTATAAGCCTGAGATGACTTTAGCCAGCGCCGAGCATTGCGACTAATATCTTCAAAGCTACCCAGCCATCTCGAAAAGGCATGCCTGATGCTATCAACCCGTCAATTGCGCTACTTCGTCGAAATCGCTGAATGCGGCAGCTTCAGTGCGGCGGCTGAACGTTTGTTCGTGGCGCAATCGGCGCTGAGCCGGCAGATCAAGGACATGGAGACGCGCCTGCAAACCCCGTTGTTCGAGCGCACGGCACGCCAGCCACGCCTCACCGCAGCGGGCGAAGCGTTTTTGCCTCGCGCACGCAATCTGCTCATCGAACTGAACAAGGCCAGCGTCATGGCCACCGAAGTCGGCAACGGGCAGCTCGGCACGTTGCGTTTAAGCCATTCCAGCACCGTTTCGATCAGCGGTCGTTTACTCAGTGATATCGGCGCTTATCTTCAGCAGCAACCCGGCGTTTCGCTGGACATCGGCAAGCTGTCTTCCGAAGCGCAACTGGAGGAGTTGGCCGAGGGACGCCTTGATGTCGGTATGCTGCGGCTGCCGGTTTTGCGCCAGCGCGAAGGCATTCAGATCGTGCCGCTGTTCAGTGAACGTCTGCTGCTGGCTGTGCCGGCGGATCATCAATTGGCAACCTTGGAGACCGTCGAACTGATACAACTCAAGGACGAAGCGTTCATCTCGATCCCGCACCCGCAACGCGGCGGCTTGAGTTATCTGTGTGCCGACCTGTGCATGCGCCAGGGCTTCTTTCCGCAAGCCGCGCGAGTCATGTCACGCAAGACCACACAACTGCAGCTGATCCAGGCCGGTTTCGGTATCGCGCTGCTGCCGGAATCAATGCAGGACATCGCGCCGCCCGGCGTACGCTTTCTGCCGCTGGCTGATCCTGACTGCAAAAGCACCGTCGCCCTCGCCTACCGCCAGAACCCCAGCCCCCTTATCCACCACTTCCTCCAGACCTTCACCAATCCCCTGTAGGAACTGCCGAAGGCTGCGATCTTTTGACTTTGATCTCAAAAACCAGATCAAAAGATCGCAGCCTCGTTTCACTCGACAGCTCCTACGGGGATCGTGCAATGATCAGGAGAATGCCTTTAAACTGCGCCCCATGATTAAAGATCCCTTTGCAAGACTTGGCCTGGACCGTGAAGTCCTGACCGTCAGCCAGCTCAACGGCCGCGCGCGGGTGTTGCTCGAAGACGTGTTCAGCAACATCTGGGTCGAAGGCGAAATCTCCAACCTCGCCCGTCCGGCGTCCGGGCACATCTATTTCACCCTCAAGGACAGCGGCGCGCAGGTGCGTTGCGCATTGTTCCGGCAGAACGCGGCGCGCGTGCGTCAGGCGCTGAAGGACGGCCTGGCGGTGAAGGTGCGCGGCAAGGTCTCGTTGTTCGAGGGCCGTGGCGACTATCAGCTGATTCTCGACACCGTCGAACCTGCCGGTGATGGCGCACTACGCTTGGCCTTCGATGCGCTGAAGGAAAAACTCAGCGCCGAAGGCTTGTTCAGTGCCGAGCGCAAAGTGCCGTTGCCGGCACATCCGCAACGCATCGGCATCATCAGTTCGCCAACCGGCGCGGTGATTCGCGACATCATCAGCGTGTTCCGCCGCCGTGCGCCGCAGGTGCAACTGACGTTGATCCCCACCGCTGTGCAAGGCCGCGAAGCCACCGCGCAAATCGTTCGTGCGTTGAAAATGGCCGATGCCCGTGGTTTCGATGCGCTGATCCTCGCCCGTGGCGGCGGTTCGCTGGAAGACCTCTGGTGCTTCAACGAAGAGGCCGTGGCGCGTGCGGTCGATGCGTGTGTAACGCCGATTGTCAGTGCCGTCGGCCATGAAACCGATGTGTCGATCAGCGATTTTGTTGCCGACGTGCGCGCACCAACGCCATCTGCGGCGGCCGAGTTGCTCGCTCCCGACTCCAGCCATTTGATCCGTCAGGTCGAAAGCCTGCACCGCCGCTTGGTGATGCGCATGCGGGACCGCTTGATGCGTGATCGTCTGCGCCTGGAAGGCATGGCGCGTCGCCTGCGGCATCCCGGCGAACGTCTGCGCCAGCAAGCGCAACGTCTGGACGATCTGGACATGCGTATGCGCCGCGCCTTTGAGCGCAGCCTAAATACCCGCCGCGAACGGCTGATTCGCCTGGAAACCCGTCTCGCCGGGCAACATCCGGGGCGGCAACTGGCGATGTTGCGCCAGCGCCTCGACAGCCTCGCCGAACGTCTGCCGCGCGCCATGCGTGAAGGTCTGAAAAACCGTCGCCTGCAACTGCACAGTCAGATGCAGACGCTGCATGTGGTCAGCCCGTTGGCAACGCTCGGTCGGGGTTACAGCATTCTGCTCGATGAACGCGGCCACGCGATCCGCAACGCTGCGCAAACCCACACCGGCCAGCGTTTGAAAGCCAAACTGGGCGAAGGCGAACTGCAAGTGCGCGTCGAGGACAATCACCTGACGCCTGTCACCCTCTCTTTACTGGACTGATCCATGCCGCGTTTTCTGGCTCCACTGTTTTTGCTCTGTCTGACCTTCAATGCCCACGCCGACAGTTACATCACCCGGCTGCTGAACAAGCCTGTGCCGGGCGGCGTGGCGGTGGTTGATCTGGGCGCGGCCGCGCAGGCACCGAAAGCCACGTACCAGGGCAAACCGGTACTTGTGGTGAAAGAGCAAAACAACTGGCTGGCAATTGTCGGCGTGCCATTGACCGTGAAGCCGGGTGCGCAGCAGATCAGCAGCGGCGGACGTAATCTGCCGTTCACCGTCGGTAACAAGAAATACCCGGAACAACACATCACCCTGAAGAACAAGCAGCAAGTAAACCCGGATCAGTCGAACCTCAAGCGCATCGAGGGTGAGCTGGCCGTGCAAATCAAGGCGTATCGCAGCTTCAGTCCGAATACGCCGAGCAATCTGCTGTTGGATAAACCGGTGAACGGGCCGCTATCGAGCAAGTTTGGCGTGCGCCGTTTCTTCAATGGTGAAGAGCGCAACCCGCACGCTGGCCTCGACTTCGCTGTACCGGCGGGTACACCGATCAAGACCCCGGCGGCGGGCAAGGTCATTCTGATCGGCAACTACTTCTTCAACGGCAACACGGTATTTGTCGACCATGGGCAGGGCTTTATCAGCATGTTCTGCCACATGTCGAAGATTGATGTGAAGGATGGCCAGCAACTGGCGCGTGGCGCGGTGGTGGGCAAGGTTGGCATGACCGGTCGCGCGACCGGGCCACACATGCACTGGAATGTCAGCCTGAATGATGCGCGGGTGGATCCGGCGATTTTCATTGGTGCGTTTCAACCTTAAGAAATTGAGTGAGGCTGATGGCCTCTTCGCGAGCAAGCCCGCTCCCACACTGGACCGTTGTTGTGAACACGATCAACTGTGGGAGTGAGCCTGCTCGCGAAGGCGGCTTATGCGGTACTCAAAAACCCCTGACGCCCCATCACCCCCGATTGCGCCCCTATCAAACCTCGCGCAAATATCACAACGATCAGCGAACTCCAGCGCAATAAAATCCTGCAAAACCCCGCTTTCCGAGTATTCCTCTCAATTTTTTCCGACTGCTTGCCATCCTCTCCCCTCGCGGTTAGGGTTGAAGGCATGAAAACCTCTCACACCCTCATTCAGCTTCGCCAGCACCGCAGCCTGTGCCTCGTCAGCGCACGACTGCCGGGCTGAATCGCTGCGCCTCGTCCTACAAGTTTCCCAGAACATTCGTAACACCGGCAGGCCGCCTCTTTTCGGCCCAGACAATAAGGAATTTCCCGATGAGCATGCTCAAAGATCCGTCTTCGAAATACCGCGCGTTTCCTGTCATCAATCTGCCGGATCGCACCTGGCCATCGAAAACCATCGACACCGCGCCGATCTGGTGCAGCTCCGACCTGCGTGACGGTAACCAGTCGCTGATCGAGCCGATGGACGCGGTGAAGAAGCTGCGCTTCTGGAAAACCCTGGTTCAGGTCGGTGTGAAGGAAATCGAAGCGTCGTTCCCGGCCGCTTCGCAAACCGATTTCGACTTCGTGCGTACTCTCATCGAAGAAGGCCACATCCCGGACGACACCACCATTCAGGTGCTGACCCAGGGTCGTGAAGACCTGATCGAGCGTACTTTCGAATCCCTGCGCGGCGCGAAGAAAGCCATCGTTCACTTGTACAACGCCACTTCGCCTTCCTTCCGTCGCATCGTCTTCAACCAGGACAAGGACGGCATCAAGGCCATCGCGGTCAACGCGGCCAAGCTGTTCGTCAAATACGCGGCGATGCAGCCGGACACCGAGTGGACCTTCGAATACTCGCCGGAAACCTTCAGCGCCACCGAACTGGAATTCGCCAAGGAAGTCTGTGACGCGGTGATCGAGGTGTGGAACCCGACGCCTGAGCACAAGATGATCCTCAACCTGCCCGCCACCGTTGAGTGCGCGACGCCGAACATCTACGCCGACCAGATCGAGTGGTTCGGCCGCAACATCAACCGTCGTGACAGCGTGATCATCAGCCTGCACACCCACAACGACCGTGGCACCGGCGTTGCCGCCACCGAGCTGGGCCTGATGGCCGGCGCCGATCGCGTCGAAGGCTGCCTGTTCGGCAACGGCGAGCGTACCGGTAACGTCGACCTCGTCACCGTCGCGCTGAACATGTACACCCAGGGTCTCGACCCGCAGCTGGACTTCTCCGACATCGACGGCGTGCGTAAAGTCGTCGAGGAGTGCAACCAGATTCAGGTGCACCCGCGTCACCCGTACGTTGGCGACCTGGTGCACACCGCGTTCTCCGGCTCGCACCAGGATGCGATCCGCAAAGGCTTCTCTCAGCAGAAACCCGACGCACTGTGGGAAGTGCCGTACCTGCCGATCGACCCGGCCGACATTGGCCGCAGCTACGAGGCGGTGATCCGCGTCAACAGCCAGTCGGGCAAGGGCGGCATCGCGTACTTGCTGGAGCAGGAATACGGCATCAGCCTGCCGCGTCGCATGCAGATCGAGTTCAGCCAGGTCGTGCAGCGTGAAACCGATCGTCTCGGTCTGGAGATGACGGCCAAGCAGATTCACTCGCTGTTGATCAGCGAATACCTGCAAGCCAACACCCCGTACGCGCTGGTCAGCCATCGCCTGCAGGAAGAAAACGGCAACAGCAATGTTGAAGTGGAAGTGGCGAGCAAAGGTCAGGGCGAAACCAACCTGCACTGGCGCGGCAAGGGCAACGGTGCGCTGGAAGCACTGGTCGCCGGCCTGCCGATTCCGGTGGAAATCATGGACTACAACGAACACGCGATCGGCGCGGGTACCAACGCCAAAGCGGCGGCCTACATTGAGCTGCGAGTGAATGGCGAACGTGCGGTGCACGGCGTGGGTATCGATGAAAACATCACCACGGCCAGCTTCAAGGCACTGTTCAGTGCGCTGAACCGCTCGCTGAGCCAGCCTGAGGCGAAAGCGGCGTAATCGACTGCTGAAATGCAAAAGGCCCCGGCGTTTAAACGCCGGGGCCTTTTTTGCGATCGTTCCCATGCTCCGCGTGGGAATGCCTCAAGGGACGCTCCGCGTCCAGTGACGCGGAGCGTCACGGGCTGCATTCCCACGCAGAGCGTGGGAACGATCGGCTGCCTCAGGTGAGCTCGAACGTGTCGGCATCCAGATTCGCCGGGAAACGCTCGCGATAAGCCGCCAGTGGTGCGGCCTCCAGCACGACTTTGAACACGCCGTCCGCCTCCCCCGCCGCCAGCAAGGTTTCGCCCTGGAAATCCAGCACCTGACTGTCACCGGTGTAGGCAAAACCCTTGCCGTCGGTACCAATGCGATTCACCGCCGCCACATAACAAAGGTTTTCAATGGCTCGCGCCGGCAACAGGCGATTCCAGTGCAAACGCCGCGCACCCGGCCAGTTCGCGGTGTACAGCAGCAAATCAGTGTCTTGCGCATCACGGCTCCACACCGGAAAACGCAGGTCATAGCAAATCAGCGGACGTACACGCCAGCCCTTCAGTTCGAACTGCACCTGCCGCTCGCCGGGGGTGTAGTGGTTGTGCTCACCGGCCATGCGGAACAGGTGACGCTTGTCGTAATGCAGTACTTCGCCGTCCGGTCGTGCCCACAGCAGGCGATTGCGGTGGCTGCCGTCGGCGGCCTGAATGATCACGCTGCCGGTAATCACTGCATTGAGTTTCGCCGCCTGAACCCGCAGCCATTTGCTGGTCGGGCCGTGTTCGGCCTCGGCGAGGGTTTCTGACTCCATGGAGAATCCGGTGGTGAACATTTCCGGCAGGATGATCAGATCCGCACCACGCGCCTGCTCCAGCAATTGCTCGAAGTGCTCAAGGTTGGCCTGGCGATCATGCCAGGCCAGGGTGGTCTGGATCAGCGCCAGGTTGAGATCGGATAACGCACTCAAATCGCGCATAGTTGCGCCGCCGCTTCACGCAGCGTCTCCTCGCGTTTGGCAAAGCACAGACGCACCAGGCGCTGGCCTTCGGGTGGGTTCTGGTAAAAGACCGACACCGGGATACTTGCCACGCCGTGCTCACGGGTCATCCACATGGCCATTTCGACGTCATTCAAATCCGGGCGGATCTGCGAATAATCGACCAGCTGGAAGTAGGTGCCGGTGACACGGCTGAAGGTGAAGCGCGATGGCGTCAGCAGATCGCAGAACAGGTCACGCTTGGCCTGATAGAAACCCGGCAGCTCTTCGACGTGTTCAGGGTGCTCGGCCATGTAATCGGCCAAGGCGTATTGCAGCGGTGTGACGCCGCAGAAACTGACGTACTGGTGGACTTTGCGCAGTTCGGCGGTCAGGGCTGGTGGCGCGACGACGTAGCCGGTTTTCCAGCCGGTGACGTGGTAAGTCTTGCCGAAGGAGCTGACTACGAAGGCGCGCTGATACAGCTCTTCGTGCGCCAGCACGCTGACGTGCGGCACGCCGTCGAACACCAGGTGTTCGTAGACTTCGTCGCTGATCAGATAGATGTCGCGATCACGGATCAGCGCCGCCAGTTGATCCAGCTCGGCACGGCTGATCAAGGCGCCGCTGGGGTTGTGCGGGGTGTTGATGACGATCATTTTCGTGCGCGGACTCAGGGCCGCGGCGAGCTTGTCGAAATCAATGGAGAAGTCGTCCGGGTTCAACTGCACATGCACGCAACGACCGCCCGCCAATTCCGTCGCCGGTTCGTAGCTGTCGTAACAAGGATCGAACACGATGACTTCGTCGCCGCTGTGGATAACCGCCTGAATCGCACAGAAGATCGCCTGGGTCGCACCCGGCGTGACCGTCACTTCGCTGTCGGCATTGACCTGCACACCATAACTGCGAGCGATTTTCAGCGCAATCTGTTCGCGCAGCGCCGGCAGGCCAGTCATCGGCGAATACTGGTTATGGCCACTGGCAATATGCCGACCGACCGCGTCACGCAGCGACTGCGGGCCGTCAAAATCAGGGAAACCCTGGGACAGGTTGATGGCTCCGGTTTGCGCCGCGAGCTGAGACATCTGCGTGAAAATAGTGATGCCGACATTCGGCAGCTTACTGGTGATCATCGGGGGTTCCCTGCTCAACACCCGGCTCTGACGACGGCGCGGGAGAGCCCGAGGATAGCCCATCCGGCGCCCATAAAAAAAGGGCGCCGGATGGCACCCTTCTCTCATTCGTACAACACCAAACACTGTGGCGAGGGGATTTATCCCCGTTCGGCTGCGAAGCAGTCGCAAACCCTATCAATGCGGAGTGCCTGTTACACCTTCGCCACAGGTTTTGGGGCCGCTACGCGACCCAACGGGGATAAATCCCCTCGCCACAAAAGCCCGTCAGCAAGCGGCGATTTACTTCTTGTCGCGGCGCTTTTTGTCGGCTTTCTTGCTGTGCGACATCATCCGACGCTTCCTGTTGACCTGGCGGTCGGTCAGCGTGTTTTTGTTGCCTTCGTACGGGTTCTCGCCGCCTTTGAACTCGATGCGGATCGGCGTACCGACCAGCTTGAGCACACGACGGTAAGTGTTCTCCAGATAGCGCACATACGACTTCGGCACTTTCTCGATCTGGTTACCGTGGATCACGATGATCGGCGGGTTGGCACCACCCAAGTGAGCGTAACGCAGCTTGATCCGGCGGTTGTTGACCATCGGTGGCGCGTGCTCGCCAACCGCGTCTTCGAGAATCTGGGTCAGACGGTTGGTCGGCCAGCGGGTGACCGCCGACTTGAACGAGTTCTGTACGGACGCGTAGAGGTTGCCCACGCCGGTACCGTGCAGTGCCGAGATGAAGTGGATGTCGGCGTAATCAACGAAGAACAGACGACGCTGCAGCTCGACCTTGACGAAGTCGCGCTCGCTCGGCGTCATGCCGTCCCACTTGTTGATCGCGATCACCAGCGCACGACCCGACTCGATGGCGAAGCCCAGCAGGTTGAGGTCGTGATCGACCACACCTTCGCGGGCGTCCATCACGAAGATCACCACGTTGGCGTCTTTGATCGCTTGCAGGGTTTTCACCACGGAGAATTTTTCGACTTCTTCGTGGATCTTGCCGCGCTTGCGCACACCGGCGGTGTCGATCAGCGTGTACTTCTCTTCATTCCGTTCGAACGGGATGTAGATACTGTCGCGCGTGGTACCGGGCTGGTCATAAACGATTACCCGGTCTTCACCGAGCATGCGATTGACCAGGGTCGACTTGCCGACGTTCGGACGGCCGATGATGGCGATCTTGATGCCGTCTTTTTCGCTTGGGCCAGGAATGCGCTTGGCTTCCTCGCCTTCGGCAACGATTTCTTCTTCGCCGTCTTCCGGGTCTTCTTCGTCTCTCGGGAAATCACCCAGGGCGATTTCCAGCATCTGGGTGATGCCACGGCCGTGAGCACCGGCGACAGGAATCGCGTGGCCCATGCCCAACGGAGCGAATTCAGCGCGGGCCATTTCCGGGTCGATGTTGTCGACCTTGTTGGCTACCACGTAGGAACGCTTGTTACGTTTGCGCAGGTGTTCGGCGATCATCTGGTCGGCGGCGGTGAAACCGGCCTTGGCATCTACCAGGAACAGCACGACATCTGCTTCTTCAATGGCCAGCAGCGACTGCTCGGCCATTTTTTCGTCCATACCGTGTTCGTCACCGGAGATACCACCGGTGTCGACCAGAATGTAGGAACGCCCTTGCCACTTGGCCTCACCGTACTGGCGATCACGGGTCAGACCGGACAAATCGCCGACGATGGCGTCGCGAGTCCTGGTCAGGCGGTTGAACAAGGTGGACTTGCCGACGTTCGGTCGGCCCACCAGGGCGATTACGGGAACCATGCGGCTCTCCACTTCGTTATTTCAGAAAATACAAAAGCCGCTGCGAGGCAGCGGCTGGTGCTCGGGGCAACACTGTGGGTGTTCTCTGTGGGGGCGAGCCTGCTCGCGAAAAACGCCAGGGCACCGAGTTTATTCAGGCCGTCTGCGTAATCGTTGACGCCCATCGCGAGCAGGCTCGCTCCCACATCCACACTCACAAGTGAAGCTGCCTGGGGGTGTTAACCCCAAGCATAGTTGTTACTTGATGGTCAGGGCTTCCAGTTTGCCGCTGTTGCCATATACATAAATCGTGTCACCCACCACCAGCGGACGGGCACGCAGGCCGTCGCTGTCGATGCGCTCACGGCCGACGAAACGACCGTCAACCTGGCTCAGCAAGTGCAGATAACCTTCCAGGTCACCGACTGCAACGTAGCTGGAGAACACTTCCGGAGCCGACAGTTGACGACGAGCCAGCGAATCGTTGCTCCACAATGCTGTGGTGGAACGTTCGTCGACGCCTTCAACGGTGCCCGAGGACAGGCTCACGTAAACGCTGCCGAAACCCTGAGCAATACCGGCGTAGCTCGACGCATCGCGCTGCCAGAGTTGACGACCGCTTTCCAGATCCAGTGCCGCAACGCGACCCTGATAGCTGGCAACGTACAGCGTGCCGCCGGACAACAGCAGACCGCCGTCGATGTCGACCACGCGCTCCAGTTCCGAACGGCCTTGTGGAATCGCGATCCGTTGTTCCCACACCGGCACGCCGTTGGAAATGTCCAGAGCGACCACTTTGCCAGTCGACAGGCCAGCCACCGCGAGGCGGTTGGTGACGAGCGGCGCACTGGTGCCACGCAGGGTCAGGACGGCAGGCGTGCTGTCATAGACCCAGCGCTGAGTACCGGTGGAGGCATCCAGACCGATCAGACGATCGTCCTGAGTCTGCACCACCACGACGTCGCCGTTGTTGGCCGGCGGCGCGAGGACTTCGCTGTTCACACGAGCGCGCCACTTCTCTTCACCGTTGATGGTGTCCAGAGCAACGACTTCGCCACGCAGCGTACCGATCAGAACCAGACCGTAACCCACGCCAACAGCGCCGGAGACTGGCAGATCAAGATCCTTTTTCCACTTCACATCGCCGTTGCCACGATCCATGGCCATCACCACGCCGGTCACATCGGCCGCGTAGATGGTGTCACCGTCGATCGCCGGCACCAGCATGTTGTAGGTTTCGCCCTGACCGTCACCGATCGAACGACTCCACTGCTTCTGCAGAACCACTTCTTCTTTGAAGTCGGTCAGTTCGGCCGGTGGCAATTCTTTCTTGCTGTTGCTGCTGCAACCCGCGGCCAGAAGGGCCAGAGCCAGCAATGCTGCATGCTTCCAACGGATCACGTCACGCATCCCCTTTGGCCAGGTCGTCGAGCTTGATTTGAAGGCCACCGACCGCCGCTTCATCCGACAGTGCCGCCTTGGCTTTTTGATACGCCTTGTTCGCGTCATCGGTGCGGCCCAACTGCACCAGCAGGTCGCCCTTGAGTTCTTCGCGAGTGGCCAGGAACGCTTTGTCGGCGTCGCCGTCGAGCAGTTTCAGGGCATCTTCAGCCTTGTTCTGCGCGCCGAGCACCTGCGCCAGACGCTGACGGGCGATTTCGCCCAGCGCCGGGTTGGCCGGTTTGTCGACGATGGCTTTCAGTTCGGTCGCGGCGTCGTCCAGCTTGCCGCTGTCCACAGCCACTTTGGCCACGAACAGGCTGCCGTATTGCGCGTAGGCAGAACCGCCGAATTCGCTGTTGAGCTTGCCGGCCAGATCAGCCACGCGCGCTGCATCAGGCTTGCCGTCAGGCGTCAGCGTGGTTTCCAGCAGTTGCTGATAGAGCACCGAGGCGCCTTGCGACTGGTTGCTCTGATACTTGTGAAAAGCCTGCCAGCCGAACACGATGACCAGCGCCAACAGGCCG
>NZ_JBIVGT010000007.1:241735-251666 GCF_044748825.1 Pseudomonas sp. NPDC089741
GCCGGTGCGTGTCCACCAGGCCAGCACATCCGCCAACGGTTCGTCGTCGGTACGCGACACCCCCAGCCTCCGTACTCGCTAACGCGGCGGGTTGGACAGCTTCAACCCTGCACGACGCAGGTGGCCAGGTGAGCGGCGAGCGCATCCCAGGCAATGCTTTGTTGTTCGCCCTGGCCACGCAGGGGTTTGAAACCTACCACTTGCTGGGCCATTTCGTCGTCACCGAGGATCAGTGCGTACAGCGCACCGCTCTTGTCGGCCTTCTTGAACTGGCTTTTGAAGCTGCCGGCGCCGGCATTGACTTGCAGGCGCAGGTTTGGAAGTTGATCACGAACACGTTCAGCCAGGGCCAGACCGGCCAATTCAGCCTCTTCACCGAAGGCGCAGAGGTAGACGTCGACCTGACGGGAGATTTCTTCCGGGATCTGCTCAAGGGTTTCGAGCATCAGCACCAGACGCTCGATGCCCATGGCGAAACCGACGCCGGTGGTTGGCTTGCCGCCCATCTGCTCGACCAGACCGTCGTAACGGCCGCCCGCGCAGACAGTGCCCTGAGCGCCGAGCTTGTCGGTGACCCATTCGAAAACGGTTTTGCTGTAGTAGTCGAGGCCGCGCACCAGCTTCGTGTTGAGCACGTAAGGAATGCCGACGGCATCCAGACGCGACTTCAAGCCTTCGAAGTGTGCACGCGACTCGTCATCGAGGTAGTCGGCCATTTTCGGCGCATCGACCAGCACCGCTTGAGTCTCGGCATTTTTCGTGTCGAGCACGCGCAGCGGATTGGTTTTCAGGCGACGCTGGCTGTCTTCGTCGAGCTTGTCGTGGTGCGCCGAGAGGTACTCGACCAACGCTTCACGATAACGCCCACGGGATTCGCTGGTGCCCAGGCTGTTGAGTTCGAGCTTGACCGCATCACGGATACCCAGCTCGCCCCACAGGCGCCAGGTCATGATGATCAGTTCGGCGTCGATGTCCGGACCGTCGAGATTGAACACCTCCAGACCGATCTGGTGGAACTGACGATAACGGCCTTTCTGCGGACGCTCGTGGCGGAACATCGGGCCGATGTACCAGAGTTTCTGCACCTGGCCACCGCCAGTGATGCCGTGTTCGAGCACAGCACGCACGCACGCCGCAGTGCCTTCCGGACGCAGGGTCAGGGAATCACCGTTGCGGTCTTCGAAGGTGTACATCTCTTTTTCGACGATGTCGGTCACTTCGCCGATCGAGCGCTTGAACAGCTCGGTGAACTCGACGATCGGCATGCGGATCTGCTTGTAACCGTAGTTATCCAGCAGACGTGCAACGGTGCCCTCGAAATAACGCCATAGCGGGGTCTGTTCGGGCAGGATGTCGTTCATGCCACGAATGGCTTGCAATGACTTGCTCACTTTAAATCCTTAAATTCGTTCGGCTCTTCAGTAAGGGTCAGCCGCGCGCAATTACGGCAGCGTCAGCTTCGACCTTTTCGGCCGCTTTCTGGCGGATCAGCTTTTCCAGGTGATCCACCAGATTTTCATTCGTCAGTTTCTGCGCCGGCTTGCCGTCGATGTAAATCAGGTTTGGCGTGCCGCCGGTCAAGCCGATATGGGCTTCCTTGGCTTCGCCGGGGCCGTTGACCACACAACCGATCACCGCGACATCCAGCGGCACCAGCAGGTCTTCAAGGCGCCCTTCCAGCTCGTTCATGGTTTTCACCACATCGAAGTTCTGCCGCGAGCAGCTCGGGCAGGCGATGAAGTTGATGCCACGGGAACGCAGATGCAAAGATTTGAGAATGTCGTAACCGACCTTCACTTCTTCGACCGGATCGGCCGCCAGCGAGATGCGGATAGTATCGCCAATCCCTTCGGCGAGCAGCATACCTAGGCCCACGGCGGATTTCACTGTGCCCGAACGCAATCCGCCGGCTTCGGTGATGCCGAGGTGCAGCGGCTGGACGATTTCTTTCGCCAGCAAGCGGTAGGCTTCGACGGCCATGAACACGTCGGACGCCTTCACGCTGACCTTGAAGTCCTGGAAATTCAGGCGTTCGAGGTGTTCAACGTGGCGCAGAGCGGACTCAACCAGAGCAGCCGGGGTCGGCTCGCCGTATTTCTTCTGCAGGTCTTTTTCCAGCGAGCCGGCGTTGACGCCGATGCGGATCGGGATCCCGCGATCACGCGCAGCATCGACCACCGCGCGAACACGGTCTTCACGACCGATGTTGCCCGGGTTGATGCGCAGGCAATCCACGCCCAGTTCGGCCACGCGCAGAGCGATCTTGTAGTCGAAGTGGATGTCGGCAACCAGCGGCACTTTGACCAACTGCTTGATCTTGCCGAATGCCTCGGCGGCGTCCATGTCCGGCACCGAAACGCGGACGATGTCGACGCCAGCAGCTTCCAGGCGATTGATTTGCGCAACAGTGGCGGCAACGTCATTGGTGTCGCTGTTGGTCATGCTCTGCACAGCGATAGGCGCATCGCCGCCCACCGGCACATTACCGACCCAGATCTTGCGCGAGACGCGACGTTTGATTGGAGATTCGCCGTGCATGACTTATTGACCCAACTTCAGGCGAGCAGTCTCGCCACTGGTGAACGGAGCGATATCGACCGGCTGGCCGTTGTAGCTAACCTGTGCGGCGCGGGCAACACCCAGACGCACGCTGAGCGGTGGCTTGCCGGAAACGGATACGTTGTCGCCTTTATGCTTCAGACCACTGAACAACACCTTGCCGCGACCATCGGTGACCTGAGCCCAGCAATCGGCGTTGAACTGCAGTTGCACCTGACCGTCGCCAGCAACCGGAGCGGCCGCTTCTGCGGTGGGTGCAGATGCAGCAGGAACGACTGGCGCAGTGACAGTTGGCGCTGGCGTAGCAGGAACGTTTGGCGCTGGCGTGGCCGGAGTGGCGACAACCGGCGCTGGCGAATGTACCGGAGCGGTTGGCGTAGCAACCGGTGCAGTTGGAGCGGTTGCCGGGGCGACCGCTTCAGCACCGGTCGATTCAGCAGTGGTTTCAGACTGAGGCAGGGCCAGCGCAGTCGACGTATCGGCCTGATTGTCCTCGACAGCCTGGTCTTCCGGCTCATCGATCGGGTGAATCTGCGTCGTGCCGTCGGCACCCTCGACTTCAACGTGTTCAGGCGTCAGGCCGATCAGGTCCTTGGTCCGCAGCGAGGTCTGATCCTGCCACCAGACGAAACCACCGCCGATGACCGCAATCAGCAGCAACAAGCTGACGATGCGCAAGATGGTATGGGAAACCCGCACCGGCTCTTCGATACGGCCGAGGGCGTGGACGTTGCTGCCCTGGGAATCGGTGCCGGTGGACTGGTCGAACTGCTGAACCAGAACGGTCTGGTCCATGCCGAGCAACTTGGCGTAGGCGCGAATGTAACCGCGAGCAAACGTGTGCCCCGGCAGCTTGTCGAAAGCGCCGGTTTCCAGATTGCTCAGGGAGGTCACGGTGAGGTTGAGCTTGAGGGCCACTTCGGCCAGCGACCAGCCATTGCTTTCGCGGGCCTGGCGCAGGGTCTCACCGGGATTAACGCGATTCGCTGCTACAACTTCGGGATGCGCCGCTTTCATCATTGCTCCGACAGGTATTGCTGATATTCCGGCGTACCGGGATAGAGTCGTTTTAATTGCAGGCCGTAACTGGCGGCCTTGTCGCGATCTTCAAACACTTTTGCCAGCCGAACGCCGAGCAATAGACTACGTGCATTTTGTTCGGTTAGCAGGCTGAAACGGTCGTAATAGTCACGTGCGGGCACATAATGCCTGTCTTCGAAGGACAACTCAGCCATTTCCAGCAAGGCACGTGGCTGCTGGCGGTTCAAACGCAGGGCCTTTTCCAGCTGTTGCTGCGCCAGATCACGCTGCCCCAGCTTCGAAGCTGTCATGCCGAGGTTCTCGAACACGCGCGAACGCTCAGGATACAGGGTATCGGCGGCGGCCTGTTCAAAACCCTCGTAGGCTTCCTTGTAACGCTGTTCTTCGTAGAGAAAACTGCCGTAGTTATTGAGGATGCGCGCATCGGCGGGACGGGAAGACAAGGCTTTGCGGAAATGCTCGTCAGCAAGTGCTGGCTCCAATTCGGCCTGAAACACCAGCCCGAGGGCCGCGTTGGCGTCGGGATCGGAGCTGTCCAGCTCCAGCGCTTTCTTCAGTGGAACCTTGGCCCGCTCGGTCATGCCTTGCTGCAAGTATCCCAGCCCCAGCTGCACATAGGCAGCCCGCGCTTCATCGCGGCCCTTGCTGGTCTTCATCGGGTTGTAGTCACCCGACAGGACACAACCAGCACACAGGCTGGCCAACAGCAACAGCAGCGCAAAGCGCAGGGACATAGAGATCCTCTCTTAGTTAGTGTTCGCGGCGTTCTGTGCCAGATCGCTGTCGGCGTTCAACTCACGCACGGCGATGTAACGTTCGCTGCGACGGGTGCGATCCAGCACCTGCCCTACCAATTGACCACATGCGGCGTCGATGTCTTCACCACGGGTAGTGCGGACAGTGACGTTGAAACCGGCCTGATGCAACTGATCCTGGAAACGACGGATCGCGTTGTTGCTCGGACGCTCGTACCCGGAATGCGGGAACGGGTTGAACGGAATCAGGTTGATCTTGCACGGAATGTTCTTCAGCAGCTCGACCATCTCGACGGCGTGTTCAACCTTGTCGTTGATGTCTTTGAGCAAGGTGTACTCGATGGTCAGCACTCGCTTCTCGCCCAGAGACGACATGTAGCGCTGGCACGACTCGAGCAGCATCTTAAGCGGATATTTCTTGTTGATCGGCACCAATTGGTTACGCAATGCGTCATTCGGTGCGTGCAGGGACAACGCCAGCGAGACGTCGATGTGCTTGGCCAGCTCATCGATCATCGGCACCACGCCCGAAGTGGACAGGGTTACGCGGCGCTTGGAAATCCCGTAGCCGAGGTCATCCATCATCAGATGCATGGCGGCGACGACGTTGTCGAAGTTCAGCAGCGGCTCACCCATGCCCATCATCACCACGTTGGTGATGGCACGGTCGACGGTTGCCGGGACACTGCCGAAAGATTTGTTGGCAATCCACACCTGGCCGATGACTTCGGCGGCGGTGAGGTTGCTATTGAAGCCTTGCTTGCCGGTGGAGCAGAAACTGCAATCCAGGGCACAGCCTGCCTGGGACGAAACGCACAAGGTGCCGCGCTTGCCCTGCGGAATGTACACGGTCTCGACGCAGCTGCCGGACGCCACACGCACCACCCACTTACGGGTGCCGTCGGTGGAGATGTCCTCGCTGACCACTTCCGGACCACGGACCTCAGCAATAACCTTGAGCTTGTCGCGCAAGGCCTTGCTGACGTTCGTCATGGCGTCGAAATCATCGACACCAAAGTGGTGAATCCATTTCATTACCTGACCGGCACGGAAACGCTTCTCCCCGATTGAGTCGAAGAATTTTTCCATTTCCTGTTGAGTCAGACCCAGCAGGTTGGTTTTTACAGTCGATGTAGTCATGGATTCACCTTCACTCTTAAGCCAATGCTTAGCGAGTGGTTACTTCAGTAGCTGCGAAGAAGTACGAGATTTCACGAGCAGCTGCGGCTTCGGAGTCCGAACCGTGAACAGCGTTGGCGTCGATGGAATCAGCGAAGTCAGCGCGGATGGTGCCGGCAGCAGCTTCTTTAGGGTTGGTAGCGCCCATCAGCTCACGGTTCAGAGCGATAGCGTTTTCGCCTTCCAGAACCTGAACAACAACAGGACCGGAGATCATGAAAGCAACCAGGTCGCCGAAGAAACCACGAGCGCTGTGCTCAGCGTAGAAGCCTTCAGCTTCAGCTTTGGACAGTTGCTTCAGTTTCGAAGCTACAACGCGCAGGCCGGCTTTTTCGAAACGAGTGGTGATTTCGCCGATGACGTTTTTTGCAACAGCGTCAGGCTTGATGATGGAGAAAGTGCGTTGAACAGCCATGGTGTAACTCCAGAAACGGTAATTTGCGAAAAATTAAACCCGCGAATTATACGCGGGTTCTTGGGTATTGCCTAACCTGCGAGGACGATCAGTCCAATTCTTCAGCCCAGAGCGTCTGAACCGCTTCCAACACCTTCTCGCCAACTCGACCAGAGGTATTGTCAAAATCAGGCAGCTCTTTGATCCATTGCTGCAGATCGACGAAATTGACAGAAAACGGATCTACACCCGGCTTGGCCTCGGCCAACTCTTCTGCAATACGTTGAACATCATTCCAACCGTAGCTCATGACAGTCTTACCAGTCAGTGCGGCGCTTCAGCCGCATGGTTAAGCGAATATTTCGGAATTTCGACGGTGATGTCTTCTTCACCAACGATAGCCTGACAGGCCAGACGCGATTGCGCTTCCAGACCCCAGGCACGATCGAGGAAGTCTTCTTCCAGCTCGTCGGCCTCTTCCATCGAGTCGAAACCCTCGCGGATGATGCAGTGGCAGGTGGTGCAAGCGCAGACGCCGCCGCAGGCGCTTTCCATCTCGATGTGGTGTTCGTGGGCCAGTTCGAGAATCGATGTGCCGGGCGCAGCCTCGACCACCATGCCTTCAGGGCAGAACTTCTCGTGGGGCAGAAAAATGACCTGCGGCATCAGATATCCTCGATTTCATTCAGATTGCGCCCCGACAGAGCGGCTTTCACCGTCAGATCCATGCGGCGGGCAGCAAAAGCATCGGTCACTTGCGACAGACGCTTGGTCTGCTGCTCGATGGCGTAACCATCAGTACCTTTCATCAGTTCAGCCAGTTCCTGCAGCTGCAGGTCGATGACCATGCGCTCTTCGGCGTCGAGCAAACGCTCGCCATCAACCTCCAGAGCACCCTGCACAGCTTCGATCAGGCGCTGGGCATCGACTTGCTGCTCGCGCAGAACGCGGGCGACTTTATCGTCATTGGCATGCTGGAACGAATCTTTGAGCATTTTGGCGATTTCGCCGTCGGTCAGACCGTAGGACGGCTTGACCTGAATGCTCGCCTCAACGCCCGAACCCAGTTCACGGGCAGAAACACTAAGCAGACCGTCGGCATCGACCTGGAAGGTCACGCGAATTTTCGCCGCACCCGCCACCATCGCTGGAATGCCACGCAATTCGAAGCGCGCCAGCGAACGGCAGTCACTGATCAGCTCGCGCTCACCCTGCAGGACGTGGATCGCCATGGCTGACTGGCCGTCTTTGTACGTAGTGAAATCCTGTGCGCGAGCGACGGGGATGGTGGTGTTGCGCGGAATCACCTTTTCCATCAAGCCACCCATGGTTTCCAGCCCCAGGGACAGCGGAATCACGTCGAGCAGCAGCAGTTCGCCGCCATCGCGCTTGTTGCCAGCCAGGGTATCGGCCTGAATCGCGGCACCAATGGCCACCACTTGATCCGGGTCGATTTCAGTCAGAGGTTGACGACCGAAGGCTTCGGCAACGGCTTCGCGAACACGCGGCACGCGCGTCGAACCGCCAACCATGACCACAGCATGTACGTCGTCAAGCTCGATGCCGGAATCGCGAACGGCACGGCGGCAGGCTTTCAGGCTGCGCGCGACCATTGGCTCGATCAGCGTATCGAAGGCTTCACGGGTCAGCGGTGCTTTCCAGTCGCCGTAAGCCACTTCAACGCTGGCCGCATCGGTCAGGGCTTCTTTGGCCGCGCAAGCAGTTTGCAGCAGATTGCGTTGTGCGCCCGGATCGAGATCGGCGGACAGGCCCGCGCTCTCGATGATCCAGCCGGCAATCGCGTGATCGAAGTCATCGCCGCCCAGCGCGCTGTCGCCGCCAGTGGCCAGAACCTCGAAAACACCGCCAGTCAGACGCAAAATCGAAATATCGAAGGTACCGCCGCCGAGGTCATAAATCGCGACCAGGCCTTCAGCGTGCTGATCCAGACCGTACGCCACAGCGGCCGCAGTCGGTTCATTGAGCAGACGCAGCACGTTCAGCCCGGCGAGTTTTGCCGCATCTTTGGTGGCTTGACGCTGAGCATCGTCGAAGTAGGCCGGAACGGTAATCACCGCGCCAACCAGTTCGCCGCCCAACGTCGCTTCAGCGCGCTGACGCAGCACCTTGAGGATATCGGCGGAGACTTCGACCGGGCTTTTCGGGCCTTGCACGGTGTCGATGAACGGCATGTGCGATTCGCCACCGACAAAGCGGTATGGCAGTTGCTCGCCCAATTGCTTGACGTCGGACAGACCACGACCCATCAAGCGCTTGACCGACAGCACGGTGTTCAAGGGATCGGAGGCGGCAGCCAGCTTGGCCGACTCGCCGACTTCAACGCGATCAGCGTGATAACGCACAGCGGACGGCAGGATGACCTGCCCGTTTGCGTCGGCCAACGGCTCGGAAAGACCACTGCGCAACGCAGCGACCAGCGAATTGGTAGTGCCCAAGTCGATACCCACAGCCAGACGACGCTGGTGCGGTTGAGGACTTTGGCCGGGTTCGGCGATCTGCAGTAGGGCCATCGTGATAAGGACTTATCTGAATATCAGGCGTGCGACCGGAGCGGCACTCGGTTAATCGTCGAGGCGCTCTTCTAACTGGCGCACTTCGTAGGTGAGCTTGTCGAGGAACTGCATGCGCCGCATCAGGCGTTCGGCCTGTTCGCGTTGCGCCGCATCATTCCAACAGGCTGCGAAGCTTTCGTTGAGTTCTTCCTGAGCCACTTTCAAGCGCCGCTTGAACACCGCGACACCGTCGAGGTCGGCACTGTCCTGGAGGTCTTCAAGCTCTTCGCGCCATTGCATCTGCTGCAGAAGAAACTCGGGATCATGGACAGTGACTTCCATCGGCACTTCATGCCCGCTGATGGTCAGCAGGTAGCGTGCGCGCTGGGCCGGACTCTTGAGCGTCTGATAGGCGTCGTTGAGACGTGCAGACTGCTCGAGTGCCGTCCGCTGCTCACGCTCGGAAGCGTCGGCAAAGCGGTCAGGATGAACGCCGCGCGCCAACTCACGATAGCGCGTGGCCAACTGCTCGAGATCCAGACGGAAACTCGGTTGCAGCTCGAATAAAGCGAAATGACAAGGAATACCCACGACAAGCCTCAGATGTTGAAGCTTTCGCCGCAGCCACACTCACCGCGTACGTTGGGGTTGTTGAACTTGAAGCCTTCGTTCAACCCTTCCTTGACGAAATCGAGCTCGGTGCCGTCCAGGTAGGCGAGGCTTTTCGGGTCGATGATCACTTTTTCGCCGTGACTCTCGAACACCTGATCCTCTGCAACCACCTCGTCGACAAACTCCAGCACGTAGGCAAGGCCGGAACAGCCTGTGGTGCGAACACCCAGACGAATCCCTTCACCTTTGCCGCGCCCGTCGAGGGAGCGCCGCACGTGTCGAGCAGCCGCTTCTGTCATGCTGATAGCCATCGGTGACTCCTTACTCGTCGCCAAATCTTGAAAGTCAGATCAAGCCTTTCTTCTGCTTGTAATCGCGAACTGCCGCTTTGATAGCGTCTTCTGCGAGTACGGAGCAGTGAATTTTCACTGGCGGCAGGGCCAGTTCTTCGGCCAGCTGAGTGTTCTTGATGGTTTCTGCTTCGTCCAGGGTCTTGCCCTTCATCCACTCGGTGGCGAGGGAGCTGGAAGCGATAGCCGAACCGCAGCCGTAGGTCTTGAACTTGGCATCTTCAATGATGCCAGCTTCGTTGACCTTGATCTGCAGGCGCATCACGTCGCCGCACGCCGGAGCGCCGACCATGCCGGTGCCGACATCAGGATCTTCCGCGTTCATCTTGCCGACGTTGCGCGGGTTTTCGTAGTGGTCGATGACCTTTTCGCTGTAAGCCATGATTCTCAATCCTCACTCATCAGGGCCGCTCTTCAGACCCTGCAACTGCGCTGCGTAAACCGCCGCGTCGCTACAGGATCTGTATCCGGCGGCTTGTATTTTTTGTTTGCCGGCCACTCGATTTTCGAGATATGGAATAGTTCTTT
>NZ_JBIVGT010000008.1:0-218650 GCF_044748825.1 Pseudomonas sp. NPDC089741
ACTCGTTCGAAAGCTATCGTTGGTAAGCTCTTCAACGACCTGGGCAAGCGTTACGCTACCCGTGAGGGTGGCTACCTGCGCATCCTCAAGTGCGGTTTCCGCACTGGCGACAACGCGCCTATGGCGTACGTCGAGTTGGTTGATCGTGCTACTGCTGGCGAAGCTGTATCCGCCGAGTAAGACGTCAGTCTGAAACAAAGAACCGGGCCTAGTGCCCGGTTTTTTGTGTCTGCAAGAAAATGCGCTGTTCGTACAAGCTTCTGACCCTGTTCTGTTGTCACTATGTGCTGGGAAACATAATTAGTAATTTTCTATCGATACGCACAAGTTAATGAATTTGTGGCTGTCACATTGATGATCAATACTTCCCATCAAGCCGATTAGCCGGCAGTTTCAAGACTGACAGAGGAAGAAGACCGTATGAGCCAGATCAAAACGCTTACGACCGCCAGTGGCGCACCTGTCGCTGATAATCAGAATTCTCGCTCCGCCGGCCCGCGTGGCCCGTTGCTTCTCGACGATTTCCATCTGCTTGAGAAGCTCGCACACTTCAACCGTGAAAATATTCCAGAGCGTCGCGTACACGCCAAAGGCTCGGGCGCTTACGGCACGTTTACCGTCACTCGTGATATCACCGATTACACCAGCGCCAAGCTGTTCGAATCGGTTGGCAAGCAAACCCCGACGTTCCTGCGCTTTTCCACCGTGGGTGGCGAGCGTGGTTCGGCCGATACCGAGCGCGACCCTCGCGGTTTTGCCCTCAAGTTCTACACCGAGGAAGGTAACTGGGACATTGTTGGCAACAACACGCCGGTCTTCTTCATTCGTGATCCGCTGAAATTCCCTGATTTCATCCACACGCAAAAGCGTCTGCCGCAGAGCAACCTGAAAAGTGCGCAAATGATGTGGGACTTCTGGTCGCATTCGCCTGAAGCGCTGCATCAGGTGACCATCCTCTTCTCCGATCGTGGCATTCCTGACGGTTACCGTCACATGCACGGCTTTGGCAGCCACACTTACAGCCTGATCAGCGCTCAAGGCGAGCGTCACTGGGTGAAGTGGCACTACAAGACCAAACAGGGCATCAAGAACCTCGCACCAGCGGATGCTGCTCGTATTGCTGGCACCGATCCGGATTACGCCCAACGTGACCTGTTTGAAGCGGTCGAGCGCGGTGATTTCCCGAAATGGCGCGTGTGCATCCAGATCATGACCGAGGCTCAAGCGGCGGCACACTACGAGAACCCTTTCGACGTAACCAAAACCTGGTCGCAGAAAGAATTCCCGTTGATCGAAGTCGGCGAACTGGAACTGAACCGCAACCCGCAGAACTACTTCGCTGAAGTCGAGCAGGCAGCGTTTGGCCCGAGCAACATGGTGCCAGGTGTAGGTCTGTCGCCAGACCGCATGCTGCAAGGTCGCGTATTCGCTTACGCTGACGCCCATCGCTACCGCGTCGGCACCAATCACCAGCAATTGCCGGTGAACGCGCCACGTAGCCCGGTAAACACTTACCAGCGCGACGGTTCAATGGCATTCGGCAGTAATGGCGGCGCAGCACCGAACTATGAGCCGAACAGCTACATAGAAACGCCGAAACAAACTCCGCACTACGCTGAGCCTGCGCTGGCTCTAAGCGGTGCGGCCGATCGCTACGATCACCGCGAAGACACCGATTACTACAGCCATGCCGGTGCGCTGTTTCGGTTGATGAGCGACGAACAGAAAGCTTTGCTGGTGAGCAACATCGCCGGTGCAATGGCAGGTGTTTCCAGTGATGTAGTCGACCGCCAATTGCAGCATTTCTACAAAGCCGATCCGGCGTATGGAGAAGCAATCGCAAAGCTGCTCAACGTACAGCTTAACGAAGTCTAAACGAGAAGCAGAACCGCCCTCATTTGGGCGGTTTTTGCGTTATTTAGGCTGCTTTTCTAAGAATATCTTCGCTTTTATTGCGCGTAACGGGTGACCTTCCAGTCAGCTTGGTTCAAACTACAGACTTTCAAGTAGGGAGATGTAGGGCGATGCAAGGCCACCCAGACGTAATCGATTACCTCAACACGTTGCTGACCGGCGAACTGGCCGCGCGTGACCAATATTTCGTTCATTCGCGGATGTATGAGGACTGGGGGTTCACCAAGCTCTACGAGCGAATCAACCACGAGATGGAAGAAGAAGCGGGTCACGCTGATGCGTTGATGCGCCGGATTCTGATGCTTGAAGGCACGCCACGCATGCGTCCGGATGACCTCGACGTCGGCACCACGGTGCCGGAGATGCTCGAAGCAGATCTGCGCCTCGAGTACAAAGTTCGCGCCGCGCTGTGCAAAGGCATTGAGTTGTGCGAGCAGCACAAAGACTACGTCAGCCGCGAGATCCTGCGGGTTCAGCTCAATGATACCGAAGAAGATCACACCTACTGGCTGGAAAAGCAGTTGGGCCTGATCAAGCTGATAGGTCTCGAGAACTACCTGCAATCCCACACGTCCTGATTGCAGCAGATACAAAAAAGCCCCTGTCACTGTTGAAGTGACAGGGGCTTTTTCATGCTCGCCGTTTAAGCCCGATCACGGATCAGCAGTGGCTTGAGGTAGTGGCCGGTGTGAGATTGCTTCATCTCGGCCACTTCTTCCGGCGTACCGGTGGCAATGATCTGGCCACCCTTGGAGCCACCCTCCGGCCCGAGGTCGACCAGCCAGTCGGCCGTCTTGATAACGTCGAGATTGTGCTCGATCACCACCACCGTGTTGCCGTGGTCACGCAGACGATGCAGTACATCGAGCAACTGCTGAATATCCGCGAAGTGCAAACCGGTGGTCGGCTCATCGAGGATGTACAGGGTCTTGCCGGTGTCACGCTTGGACAGCTCGCGAGACAGCTTGACTCGCTGTGCCTCACCACCCGACAACGTGGTCGCCGACTGACCGAGCTTGATGTACGACAGACCAACATCCATCAAGGTCTGCAGTTTGCGCGCCAGTGCCGGCACCGCGTCGAAGAATACCCGGGCTTCCTCGATGGTCATTTCGAGGGTTTCGTGGATGCTCTTGCCCTTGTATTTGATCTCAAGGGTTTCGCGGTTGTAGCGCTTGCTCTTGCACACGTCGCACGGCACGTAGATGTCCGGCAGGAAGTGCATTTCCACCTTGATCAGGCCATCGCCCTGGCACGCTTCGCAGCGACCACCCTTGACGTTGAACGAGAAGCGCCCCGGGCCATAACCGCGGGAGCGCGACTCGGGCACACCAGCGAACAGTTCACGGATCGGCGTAAACAGCCCGGTATAAGTTGCCGGGTTGGAGCGCGGTGTACGACCGATCGGGCTCTGGTCGATGTCGACGACTTTGTCGAGATGCTCAAGGCCTTTGATGCTGTCGTGCGCGGCCGCTTCCAGAGTGGTTGCGCCGTTGAGAGCCGTGGCGCTCAGCGGGAACAGCGTGTTGTTGATCAGCGTCGATTTGCCCGAGCCGGACACGCCGGTCACGCAAGTCAGCAAGCCGATAGGAATGTCCAGATCAACATTGCGCAGGTTATTGCCGCGCGCGCCTTTAAGCGACAGATTGAGCTTCTTGTTGCGTGGCGTGCGTTTGGCCGGCACTTCAATCTTCACCCGGCCCGACAGGTATTTGCCGGTCAGGGAATCCGGGTGCGCCATGACTTCTGCCGGTGTGCCTTCGGCAACTATTTGCCCACCATGCACGCCTGCGCCCGGGCCGATATCCACAACGTAATCGGCCAGGCGAATTGCATCCTCGTCGTGCTCGACCACGATTACCGTGTTGCCGATATCGCGAAGATGCTTGAGCGTGCCGAGAAGTCGGTCGTTGTCGCGTTGGTGCAAACCAATCGACGGTTCATCGAGAATGTACAGAACGCCGACCAGACCCGCGCCGATCTGACTGGCCAGACGAATCCGCTGCGCCTCGCCACCCGACAGCGTGTCAGCACTGCGATCCAGCGACAGGTAGTCGAGACCGACGTTGACCAGAAACTGCAGACGCTCGCGGATTTCCTTGAGGATCTTGTCGGCGATTTCGCCGCGTCGACCAGTCATCTTCAGCTGGCCGAAATACTCGCAAGCGTCACCGATCGGCAGGTTGGTCACTGCTGGCAGTGTCTTCTCGCCAACCCACACATGCCGCGCTTCACGACGCAAACGGGTACCACGGCAATCCGGGCACGACTGAGTGCTGAGGAACTTGGCGAGCTCTTCGCGCACGCTCGCCGACTCGGTCTCGCGGTAGCGACGTTCCAGGTTTGGCACGATGCCTTCGAACGGGTGCGAGCGTTTGACGATATCGCCACGGTCGTTCAGGTATTTGAAGTCGACGTTCTGCGAGCCGCTGCCGTGCAGGATGGACTTCTGCTGATCGGCCGGCAGATCGTTGAACGGCACTTCCAGGCTAAAACCATAATGCGAAGCCAGTGACCCCAACATCTGGAAGTAATAGACGTTGCGCCGGTCCCAGCCGCGAATCGCGCCTTCGGCCAGCGTCAGCTCGCCGTTGACCAGTCGTTTGATGTCGAAGAACTGCTTCACCCCCAGGCCATCGCACGTCGGGCAGGCGCCGGCCGGGTTGTTGAAGGAAAACAGCTTGGGTTCCAGTTCGCTGATCGCGTGGCCGCAGATCGGGCAGGCGAAGCGCGCGGAGAAGATCATCTCTTCGCCCGGTTCATCGTCCATCGGTGCGACCAGGGCGATGCCGTCCGCCAGTTTCAGCGCGGTCTCGAAAGACTCGGCCAGACGTTGCTGCAGGTCTGCGCGCACCTTGAAGCGGTCGACGATCACATCGATCGAATGCTTCTTTTGCTTATCCAGTTTCGGCAGTTCGTCGAGTTCGCAGATCCGGCCGTTGACCCGTGCGCGGACGAAACCTTGGGCGCGCAGCTCTTCGAAGACCGACAGGTGTTCACCTTTGCGCTCGCGGATCACCGGCGCCAGCAGCATCAGTTTGCTGCCTTCCGGTTGCGCCAGCACCAGGTCAACCATCTGACTGACCGTTTGCGCTTCCAGCGGAATATCGTGATCCGGGCAGCGCGGCGTACCCACGCGTGCATAGAGCAGGCGCAGGTAGTCGTAGATTTCGGTGATGGTGCCGACCGTGGAGCGCGGGTTGTGCGAGGTCGACTTCTGTTCGATGGAGATCGCCGGCGACAGGCCTTCGATGGTGTCGACGTCGGGTTTTTCCATCATCGACAGGAACTGGCGGGCGTAGGCCGACAGCGATTCGACATAGCGGCGCTGACCTTCGGCGTACAGTGTGTCGAAGGCCAGGGACGACTTGCCGGATCCGGACAGGCCGGTGATGACGATCAGCTTGTCCCGTGGCAGGGTCAGGTCGATGTTCTTCAGGTTGTGGGTACGGGCCCCACGTATCAGGATCTTGTCCAAAGTGGCCTCGCTCGGCGGGCGTCGAAAACGTAGGAGTATACGGCCAAATACTGGATGGATGCACACTATCAAACGAAGGGTTTTTTACCCTGGATGAAGAGAGTTTCATCTATACGCGTCAAAGCGTCGCGATCTACCCCGTCTTTCGATGGGACTGGTAGAATCGCCGCCGGTTCACACGAGGTTTTTCCATGCACGATCCCCACAGCGAACGCATGAGTGGCAGCGAGACCCGCGCGGCGAGCGGTCTGGCCCTGGTGTTCGCCTTCCGTATGCTTGGCATGTTCATGGTGTTGCCGGTACTGGCGACCTACGGCATGGATCTGGCGGGTGCGACCCCAGCCCTGATCGGTTTGGCCATCGGCGCCTACGGCCTGACCCAGGCAATTTTCCAGATTCCGTTCGGGATCATTTCTGACCGCATCGGCCGTCGCCCGGTGATTTACCTCGGGCTGATCGTCTTCGCCCTCGGTAGCGTCCTCGCGTCGCAAGCCGATTCGATCTGGGGCGTGATTGCCGGACGAATCCTGCAAGGTGCCGGCGCCATTTCTGCTGCAGTCATGGCCTTGCTTTCCGACCTTACCCGCGAACAACACCGCACCAAAGCCATGGCGATGATCGGCATGACAATTGGTCTGTCGTTCGCCGTGGCCATGGTCGTCGGGCCTTTGCTGACCCGCGCGTTCGGCTTGTCCGGGTTGTTCCTGGCCACCGGTGGCATGGCATTGGTGGGGATCGTCATCGTCATGTTCATGGTGCCGAAATCCACAGGGCCGCTGACGCATCGCGAGTCCGGTGTGGCGCGTCAGGCGTTGATGCCGACGCTCAAGCATCCAGACCTGCTGAGACTCGATCTGGGCATCTTTGTGTTACATGCCATGTTGATGTCGAGCTTCGTCGCACTGCCTCTGGCGCTGGTGGAAAAAGCCGGTTTGCCCAAGGAGCAGCACTGGTGGGTCTACCTCACCGCGTTGCTGATTTCGTTCTTCGCCATGATCCCTTTCATCATCTATGGCGAGAAGAAACGCAAGATGAAACGAGTTTTGCTCGGCGCCGTCCTGACGCTGATGCTGACTGAGCTATTCTTCTGGCAGTTCGGCGACAGCCTGCGGGCTCTGGTGATCGGCACGGTGGTGTTTTTCACCGCGTTCAATCTGCTGGAGGCTTCATTGCCGTCGCTGATCAGCAAGGTTTCACCGGCGGGTGGCAAGGGCACGGCCATGGGCGTGTATTCCACCAGTCAGTTCCTCGGTTCGGCACTCGGCGGGATACTCGGCGGCTGGTTGTTTCAGCATGGCGGTCTGTCGGTTGTGTTCCTTGGATGCGCGGGTCTGGCTGCCATCTGGCTGGCCTTTGCTGTTACCATGCGTGAACCTCCCTACGTGACGAGCCTGCGCTTGCCGTTGTCGCCCGAGGCGATCCGCGAAGCGGGTCTGGTCGAGCGCCTCAAGGCCCTTGTAGGGGTAACCGATGCAGTGATAGTTGCTGACGAAGCGGCTGTTTACATCAAACTGGACAAAGAATTAGTGGATCGCGACACCCTCGAACGCCTGGTGAACAACCCGGCCGAGGCTGCTTGCGAAGCCTAGGAGAACGTTATGGCCCGTGGGGTTAACAAAGTCATATTGGTCGGCACTTGCGGCCAGGATCCCGAAGTTCGCTACCTGCCTAACGGTAACGCCGTGACCAACCTGAGTCTGGCAACCAGCGAACAGTGGACCGACAAGCAAACCGGTCAGAAGGTCGAGAAGACCGAGTGGCACCGTGTTTCGATGTTCGGCAAGGTTGCGGAAATCGCCGGCGAATACCTGCGTAAAGGTTCGCAGGTCTACATCGAAGGCAAGTTGCAGACCCGCGAGTGGGAAAAAGACGGTATCAAGCGTTACACCACCGAAATCGTGGTCGACATGCAAGGCACCATGCAACTGCTCGGCGGCCGTCCACAACAGGGCGACCAACAAGGTGGCGGCAACAACTACCAGCAGTCCGCACCGGCTCCACGCCAGCAGGCTCCGCGTCCGCAGCAGTCGGCTCCGCAACAGCGTTCGGCCCCGGCTCCACAGCAGGCCGCACCGCAGCCAGCTCCGGATTTCGACAGCTTTGATGACGATATTCCGTTCTGATCCGATGTTGTAACCGCTGCAAATAAAAAGGCCCGTCGCATCAAGCGACGGGCCTTTTTTGTGCCTGCATAAAACACGCGCCCTGTAGGAGCTGCGGCACGCTGCGATCTTTTGATCTTAAAAACAAAGTCAAAAGATCGCAGCGTGCCGCAGCTCCTACACGGAGGGCGTTTCAGTCAAGAATCAGGTGCGGCAGGAAGCGGCTGGAGTCCTTGGTGATCAAACTGTTGTCTTCCCGCACACCAATCCCCGCCGCCTGATCGCCAATCACCCACGAGCCGATCAGCGTGTAGCTGTCGCCAAACTTTGGCAGCGGCGCAAACTCCTGCAGGATAAATGGCGCATCGGTGTACGGCCCGTCCTCTTTGACGATCAGACCGTCAGCCGTCTGCAGTTCAATGTTGGCGCCTTCGCGGGAAAAGTACGGCTTGCGTACCCAGCCCTTGGGCACAGCACTGGCCGGATCTGGATCAAGATGCGCGGCCAGCAGGTTCGGATGGCCCTTGTGCATTTCCCACAGCAACGGCAATACGCCTTTGTTCGACAGGATCGCCTTCCATGCCGGTTCGAAAAACTGCGTGTCGCACTCGGCAATCGCCGCACCGAACGGCTCCTGGAAGATGAATTCCCAGGCGTGCAGCTTGAACAGGTGCGGGATCCAGCGATCTTGCAGATCAACAAAGCGACCTTCAGCCGTCAGGCCGATGTCTTCGATGTCGATGTGCCGCGATTCGATACCGACTTTCTCGGCGATCAATCGCAGGTAATCGGTGGTGCCTTTGTCCTCGACCGAGTCCCGCATCGACGCAAAGTAGAACGGCCGCTTCAGTTGCAACTCGGCAAAAGCCTGATGCAGTTTGGTGTCGATGCTGTTGAACTGGTCGGCATGGCGCGGCAGCGTACCGCGTTCGATACTTTGCTCAAGCCAGCCCCACTGGAACGCCGCCGCTTCGTAGAGGCTGGTCGGCGTGTCGTAGTTGAGCTCCAGCAGTTTCGCCGGGCCGTTACCGCTATAGGAAAAGTCCATGCGCCCGTACAGATGCGGATGACCTTCCAGCCAGGAGGTGCGGATCATGTCGTAGTACGACGGCGGGATGCTCAAGCGGTCGAGCAACTCTTCGCTGCGCACGACGCGGTCGACCAGGTCCATGCACATCTCGTGCAGTTCGGTGGTCGGATCCTCGAGATCGTTTTCGATCTGCGCCAGCGAGAACTGGTAGTAGGCGCTTTCGTCCCAGTACGGTTCGTCGTCGATGGTATGGAACATGAAGCCGAGGCTCTCGGCGGTCTGTTTCCAGTCGGGGCGCTCGGCGCAGTGGATCTTTTTCATGATCAGCTGCTCGAACGACCGGAACTGCTGCCCCAGCCACCCCAACCGCTACGGGCACTGGACTGACTGCCGAAACCACCACGGGAAGTCGAGGACGCGACGTTCACCGGCTTGCTCTTGCTGCTCTCGTAGTCAGGCTGGCTGCGCGTGACCGGTGCCGATTCGACTTTGCGGTACTGCGTCGAGGTGTTGTAGGTCTGGCGTGTGTCGCGATCGCGATAAACCGTGCGATTGGAATTGTTACTCATCGCATTGCCGATCAGCCATCCGGTGAGCAGGCCGCTGGTCGAACTGCCGGAAGAGTGGCTCGTGGCCTGTGCAGCCTGTGCGGCGTTGGCGTCACCGGCGGGCATTTGCGCATCGGCAAGCGCATCAAGATTCTGCGGCGCTTCAGCGTTCTGGCGGATCTTGAAGCCGCCCAGTTTCGGCACGAATTTGCCGGACGAGTTTTTCTGGCACCAGTCGGCGGCAAAGTCGGCGTCGCACTCGGCCTTGTCATCGTACGCCGGGGCGATGCGCCGGTGTTCGGTCAGGGCGGCGACGTAGGCGTTCGAGCAGACATCGGCGGCGACTTCGGCATCGACACACTGCTCGACACTCTGGAAGCTGCGTGGCTGATCGATTGCTGCCGCTTCGCCGGAAATGGCCAGGGCCACCGAAGCGGCGAGGGACAACTGAACGTATTTACTGCGTTTCATCGAGGGCTTCCTGCCGGTCAGTTGGACGGTGTCATGCACGCGGCATTGAGCATGCCGACGCTGATCGCCACCGCAGCGACGTAAATGCCGGAAGCCACTTCACCGTTGGCGATGCGTTGCGAAGTGCCTTTGAGGACCAGGCCTGTGGCGAGAAACGCCAGCAGTTGTACAACCGCCGCGATCACCGCCCAAAGCACGAAGTCGACGACGTTGACCGAAAAGGCGATCACGTTACTGGCCGGAATCGCAAAACCGATGATCGCACCAGATAAAGCAATTGCGGCGGCGCTGTTGCCGGCGCGGATCAGCTCGAATTCCTTGTGCGGGGTGATGCGCGTGTAGACGAATTGAAACAGCATGAACAGCAAGACGGCGCCGATCAGGTAGACGACGAAACCGACCAATGCGGTCTTGTTGAGGGAAACGGCCAGCACTTCCAGCATGAAAAACTTCCTTTTTAAATGGTGCCGATATCAGTCGTGTACAGCGAGATGCCCAGTGAGGTGCTCAGGCTGACGGTGCCTTCTTCGTCCTGTTCGACGGAGAACAGCAGCAATTCGCGGCGATCGGTCAGGCCGGTGTCGCGGGCGTAAAGCATCGAATGATGTTCGATGGTGTAGCTCTCGTCCGGATTGATCACTTGTTCGGTCATCGGTACGAGTTCTGTCTGGTCTTGTTCAGTGCCCCATTCACGGGTGTACTCGACACCTTCGTGGCTGTAGGTCGGCAGGCCGATCGGGCTGCTTGGGCCGGCGAGGCGCTGCAGTTCGGCGTCACTGTTGACGGTCACGTAGCTGAGGTAGTTGAACAGGGTGACCGACTCGATCTGGTCGTCACCGGTGACGTGGATCTGAACCCAGAAATCCTCGTCGTTCATGTAATAGCGGTGCAGTTTGTTGGACTGGCCAAGGTCGACCCAGCCGGCGCTCCAGATCGCCTGGTCGAAGGGCACGCGCACCGAGGTCGAACCGTCGAGCAGCAGCGCCAGAGTCGTATCGAACCTGACGGCTTTGCCCTGGGCCATCCCGAGTGGGCCACTGGCAACGGTTGGCGTTGGCGCAGCGGTCTGCCAGTTACTGGTGCCCAGCAAATCTTTAAACCATCCCATGGGTACGTTCCTTGAAGCGGGTGGAGGTGTTCGTCGGCAAAAAAACGTCGCTAGTGTACCGGGCCGGGACCCCATGTAGGAGCTGCCGAAGGCTGCGATCTTTTGATTTTGTTTTTAAAGACAAGATCAAAAGATCGCAGCCTTCGGCGGCTCCTACACAGGGTAGGTTGCGTTGTTACTGAGCGGACTTCTGCTTCAGGCGCTCAAGAATCGCGTTGGCGCTGCCTTCGTTCGGCGTGATGCCGGCGTCGCGCAGTTTGCGATCGAGGTCGTTGCCGGACGATGCATCCGCCAGCTCGTCGGCCGCACTCAGCTCGGCAGCGCGTTGCTGCTGCTTGGCTTGCAGGCGGTTGAGGGTGCCCACCGCGGTTTCCAGTTTGCCGTTGGCGCCGCCGCTGGCAATCGATGCACTGACCTGGGCTTTCTGCACGCTTTCACGCGCCTTGGCCATGTCCACTTGCTGGCGCAGGCTCTTGATACGGGCTTCGGCCTTGTTGATGTCTTTGCGCATGTTCTCGGCGTAGGTGCCGAACTCATCGCTTTGTTTTTTCTCGGCATCGAGGTCGTTGGTCAGCGTCGAGATCGCTTCGGCCACTTCCAGCGCCAGGTCTTCGCGACCGGCACTCAGGGCTGCGACAGCCTTGGCTTCGAGATCCTTGATCTTGGCGTCGTACTCGCTCACGCGGTCGGCGGCCAGTTTGTGCTTGGCCATGATCGTGACCAGTTCACGGCGGGCATTCGACAGCGCGGTGTCGGCGTCGCGAATTTCCTGATCGAGGATACGCAGGGCCTGCTGGTCGACGATGGCTTCGCCGACTTCATTGGCGCCGCCGCGCAGTGCGGTGAACAACTTGCTCCAGATGGACTGAGTCATTGGATATTCCCTGTTGATTACTTGAAGAAGTGTTCGAAAGCTTCACTCGCGCGCTGCACGTTGTCGACCAGGGTTTTCACCTCGGTCACCACGTTGGTCAGGCTCGAGTCGGCGCTGAGGGCGCCAAACATGTTGTAAACGGTCTGCCCGTTCGGCATCGACTCGATACCGATCGACGACAGCGGGAACATTTCCCGGCTGCGCAGCACGGCGTCGTTGAAGGCGCGCACGTCAGTGATCGAATCGATGTCCACCAGCACGGTGTCGACGATGATCTGCTGGCCGGCCACGGCGATGTGAATCGGCAGACCGCCGAATTCATTCATTTCCAGCTTGATGCTGGGTTCGGAACTCTGGATCAGCGACAGCGTGATTTCTTGCGAAGCCACCTCGTCCAGGGCCTTTAGGGCGTTGAAGAGGCTATCGATATTCCAGTTGTTGCCTGCGCTCATGTAATTCTCCGACATGAAAGAGCCAGCCAGAATCGGTTGGCGTAGCTGTTGCTCCATTTGCTTGAGCAAGCTTCGGTTTTCGGGAAGCACCCAAGTTTCGTGTTTCACATAACCGGCGGCGGCCAGGCCCGCGCGCATCTGCTTCATATAGAAGCTCGATGGTTTCTTCGCGGACACTTTTGCGCGCTCTCCCTTGGGGCTTTCCGATTTCGATGTGGGAGAACGGCTTTTCATGGCATTGACTCGGTTATGAATATCTCACGCGTGAGCCACACTACAACCAAATCAAAGTGCCATCAATGGCTCACGCGTGAGATTTTTAAGGCAAACGAAAAAAGGCCCGCAACCAGGCGGGCCAAGACATTTAACAAAGTGTGTCTTAATGGCTGGAGGCCAGAAACTCATCAGTCGAGACCACACTGGCATAGGCAAAACCCAGCGCCGACATGAAAGCGGCGTGTACCTGCGCGGCAGGCACGGTCATGCCGTTGAACTCCAGGTCGCGGCTGGCGCAGGCATCGTGAATTACCGTGACGGTGTAGCCGAGGTCAGCCGCCGCACGGGTGATGCCGTCGACGCACATGTGGCTCATGCTGCCAACCACCACCAGCTCCTTGATGCCTTGTTCATCGAGGATCGCTTGCAGTTCGGTTTCGCGAAACGAATTGACGAAGTGCTTGAGCACGACGGGCTCGTCGGCGCGGTTGAGCACTTTCGGATGCAGCTTGGCGCCCTCCGATCCGGGAATGAAAAACGGCGCATCGTTCGATGTGAACTCGTGACGGATGTGCACCACTGAATCACCCGTCTCGCGGAACGCTGCAAGCAGTCGCGCGGCGTTGTCAGCAGCGGCGTCGGCACCGGCCAACGGCCACTTGCCTTGGGGGAAGTAGTCGTTCTGGATATCGACTACGATGAGCGCTTGCTTGGCCATGGGTGTGTCCTCGATGGATTGGCTGGAAGTGGCTTCAGTATTGGCGACGGCCGACGATTCGGGGATTGGCCGCACCGACAATAGACAGGGGAAAACTGACAATGGGCGCAGAAAGGGCCGCTGTCGCTGAAATGGGCATCTTGATTTACCCCGGTGCGCAGATGGCGGCGGTGCATGGCCTGACGGATCTGTTTGCGGTGGCCAACCGGATTGCTGACGAGCATCAGGCTGCGCAACTGCCGCTGCTGCGGGTCAGTCATTGGCAGGTCGAAGGTGACCAGCCGCCGCAGCGGGTTCACGACAGTTATCCGCAGGCTAACAGTGCTTTGCTGGCGGTGCTGATTCCGCCGTCCATCGGTGGTTTTAGCGCGGGGCAAATGTCCCCCGCCCTGGCGCAATGGCTGCGCGCTCAGCACGCTCGCGGCGCCACGCTGGGCGGCGTCTGCGTGGGTTCGCTGCTGCTGGCGGAAAGCGGTCTGCTTGATGGCCGCAGCGCTACCACCCACTGGACGTCGGCCAAGGCTTTCGCCGAGCGTTATCCGAAAATCAAACTCAAGGCAGATACACCGATTGTCGATGACGGCGACCTGATAACCACGGCCGGGTTAATGGCCTGGTCGGAGTTGGGGCTGCGCCTGGTTGATCGTCTGCTCGGGCCGAGTATCGCTTCAAGTACGGCACGATTTCTGGTGGTCGAACACAGCGACAGTGCCAGTGAATGCGGCAGTAATTTTGCGCCGATCCTCAGTCACGGCGACGCCGCGATTCTCAAGGTTCAGCATTGGTTGCAAAGTACCGGCGCCACCGAGGTTTCGCTCACGACCATGGCCGAGCGTGCGGGGCTTGAGGAGCGCACCTTCCTGCGCCGCTTTCGTGCGGCGACCGGGTTGAAGCCAACGGAGTATTGCCAGCATCTGCGGGTGGGCAAAGCTCGCGAGATGCTTGAGTTCAGCAACGGCACCATCGATCACATCGCGTGGACGGTGGGTTATCAGGATCCGGGGGCGTTTCGCGCGATCTTCAGAAAAATCACCGGGTTGGCGCCGAGTGATTATCGGGCACGGTTCGGCGTAACCCCGAACCCGAAAGCCACAACGTTTTAATGTAGGAGTGCCGTCCGGGATCGTGCAATTTGCCGGGGTTTAGCGCATGGTCGTGCAGATTGAAACAGGCGTGATGCCAGCACGATTCCGGCAAGTTTCTGATTAACCAAGGATTTCCATAGAGCAGCGGTTGGCCTGATCTCTGCACCTCTCACCGCTACAGTCATCGAACCGATGGAAGGGGGACGCATGACCCCGACACCCCGCAGAAAAACCGTCGTCGCCCATTCGGTACGCGCCGACGCGCCGCAACATGAAGTGCAAACCAACAAGGCGCTGGCCCGCTGGCTGGCGCAAATTCTCGGATTGAAGTTCGGTGGCAGCTACGACCCGGAAAAACACCGTGGTCGTGATCTGTATCTGTTGCCAACGCAAACCATCGTCGGCGCCGGGCACGCTCAGGCGCTGGGGATCAACGGTCCGGATGATCTATGGGGCGGGTTTGTCGAACACGATTTCATCTGCACCAAAGCCATCAGCCACGGCCTGCGCAGTCATCTCGCGCATGCGCCCCAAGGCTGGTCGCCGCTGTTCAGCGAACGCACGCGTAACGTGGTGCTCGATGGTTTGAGTGTGTTTGCCCTCGAAGATGCGCGGGCCGCCGCCGAACACTTGTTGTACAGCGGGCCGATCCGCCTGAAGCCGATCCACGCCTGTGCCGGGCGCGGTCAGGAGGTGATCAAGAGTCTGGACGCCTTCGATGAAATGTTCGCCCGCCCGGATACCGCAAAGCTGTTCAGCGAAGGTGTGGTGCTGGAACAGGACTTGCGCGACGTCATCACCCACAGCGTCGGCCAGTCATTCATCGGCGACAAAGTGCTGAGCTACTGCGGTGATCAATACTTGACCAAAGACGCTCACGACGAAGATGTCTACGGCGGTTCGAACCTGCTGGTGGTGCAGGGCGGATACGAAGAACTGCTGGCGCTGGAATTGCCCGATGATGTACGTCTGGCCATCGAGCAGGCGCAGATTTTCGACAGCGCCGCCGACGAAGCCTACCCACGTTTCTACGCCTCGCGCCGCAACTACGACATCGCCCAAGGCCTGGACAGCAACGGCAAGGCACGCAGCGGCGTCCTCGAACAATCCTGGCGCATGGGCGGTGCCAGCAGCGCCGAAGTCGCGGCGCTGCAAAGTTTCGTCAACGATCCGGGAATGCGCGCGATCCGCGTGTCTTCGGTGGAAACCTACATCGATCAGCCGTTGCCGGCGGATGCCATCGAGGTGTATCGCGGCCCGGCTGAGAACAGCGAGTTTCTTCTCAAATACGTAACGGTCAAATCCTATGACGGCTAGAAGCGAAAGCATTCAAATCGACATTGATGATGAACAGATGAGCGGGACGTTTCTCAGTCCCAAATCGAAAGTCCCGGGGGTGTTGTTTGTCCACGGTTGGGGCGGTAGCCAGGAGCGCGATCTTGAGCGCGCGAAAGGCATCGCCGGTCTAGGTTGTGTGTGTCTGACATTCGACTTGCGCGGGCACACTGGCGGCACCGGGATACCACTGACCCGAATTACCCGCGAAGACAATCTGCGCGATTTGCTCGCGGCCTATGATCGATTGCTGGCGCATCCGGCGCTCGACACCTCGGCCATCGCCGTGGTAGGCACCAGTTATGGCGGCTATCTCGCCTCCATCCTCACGTCATTGCGCCCGGTGCGCTGGCTGGCGTTGCGCGTGCCGGCACTGTATCGCGACGAGCAATGGCACACCCCCAAGCGTGATCTGGACAAGGCGGATTTGCGTGATTATCGCAGCACGCTGGTGCGCGCTGACACTAATCGGGCATTGCACGCGTGTTCGCAATTCACTGGCGATGTATTGCTGGTCGAATCGGAAACCGATGATTACGTCCCACATGCGGCGATCATGAGTTACCGCGCGGCGTGTCAGCAGACGCACTCACTGACGCACCGGATTATTGATGGCGCCGACCATGCGTTGAGCGAACCGGTGTCGCAGCAGGCGTATACCTCGATATTGGTGGACTGGATTACCGAGATGGTCGTTGGCGAACGGTTGAGCATTATTCAATCCTGAAATCAAAAGATCGCAGCCTGCGGCAGCTCCTACAGAGATCTCTGTAGGAGCTGCCGCAGGCTGCGATCTTTTGCTCTTAATGCCTCGGCGTCTTTTCGATCCGCAACGCCTTGGCTTTTGCCTCCACCACCAGATACATCACCAGCGTAATCAACAACGGCAACAGAAAATAAATCGCCCGATACGCCAGCAATCCCGCCACCAGACTCCCACGCGAAGCCTCGTGCTGCAGCAGCGCGACAAACACTGCCTCCAACACCCCAAGCCCCGCCGGAATATGCGTGATGACCCCGGCAATCGCACTGATCAACAACACCCCCAGCACCAACGGATAGTCGAGCTTGCTCGGCAACAAAGTGAAAATCACCGCTGCCATCAACGACCAGTTCAACGCCCCAAGGAGCAATTGCAGGACCGCCATGCGCAGCGACGGCAGATTGATTTCCACGCCGCGAATCGACCACTCGCGTCGCTTGGAAAACTGACACGCCGCGAGGTAACCGGCGCTGACCAGCAGCAACAAAACCCCGATGCCCTGCAACGCACCGCTGCTGACTTTCCAGCCTGGCGGCATGCTCACCAGACCACTGCTGAACACCACACCGGCAATGGTCATGTAGCCAAACCAGTTGGTCGCCAGGCTCAGGCCAAGAATCTTGGCAATATTCCCCTTGCTCACGCCCAGTCGCGAATACAGCCGATAACGCATGGCGATGCCGCCGACCCAGGCACTGAGATTGAGGTTGAACGCGTAGCTGATGATCCCCACCGGCAGGATCTGTTTCCAAGTCAGATCCTGACGAATATAGGTGCGGCCGATCAGGTCGAAACTGGCGTACACGAGAAAACTCAGCAGCGTCAGGCTGGCGGCAATGATCAGCGTGCGCACCTTGAAGTCAGCGAGGGTTTGCAGCACTTCGGCCCATTCAATGCGCGTGGCGAACAGCGTCAGCATGACAATCAGCGCGAGGAAAAACAGCAGCGTCAGCGGACGTTTCCAGCGACTCCATTTCGAGTGAGTCGCTGGCACGGCATGAGCATTCGGATGCACCTCGGAATGGCTCATGAGCGATTACCTCGAAACGGCTTGAGCCGCGGTTTGTGCGCCGGCAGCCAACCGGCCATCGCCGGGAAATGCCGCAGAAAGTGGAACACCAGAAATCCTACGGTCATGTGCCAGATGCGGCCGCGCGGGGACTTGCTGGCGTCCATGGCTTTGCAATGGTTCTGGCTGAGATCTTCGAGGCGCTCGAACAAGTGCTGATTGAACGCGCGATCACGGATCAGCACGTTGGCTTCCAGATTCAGTGACAGGCTCAACGGGTCGAGATTACTCGAACCCACGGTGCTCCATTCGTCATCGACCAGCGCGACTTTGCCGTGCAGCGGGCGCTGGCAATATTCGTGAATCTGCACCCCGGCCTTGAGCAAATAATCGTAGGTCATGCGCGCGGCGAGCTTGGCCACCAGCATGTCCGGCTGGCCTTGCAGGATCAGTCGGACATCGACGCCTCGGCGCGCGGCATTGCGCATTTCGCGCAGCAGACGATAACCGGGAAAGAAATACGCATTGGCGATGACCACCCGACGTTTGGCGCGGCGCAATACCTGCAAATAGACATCTTCGATATCGGTGGGGTGCTGATCGTTGTCGCGGAACACCAGGCGCACCTGGCCGTCGTGGTCGTCGAAAGCCATCTCGGCGCGACGCTGGCGCCGGCGTTGCCACCAGAACCGCGCGCGGCCTGGCCTGCCACTTTGCAGCAGGGCAAAATGGTGGATGTCGGCGACCGCCGGACCTTGTACTTCCACCGAATAGTCCTGCTTGGCCTCGGGGCCGAAATCGGCGAGGTGATCACCGGAAAAGTTGATTCCGCCGATGAATGCAATCAGGCCGTCGACCACGACGATCTTGCGGTGCAGGCGGCGAAACCAATTGGTGCGAATGCCCAAGTGCTTGGGCGCCGGGTCGAAGATCTGCAAATGCACCCCGGCCTCGCTCAGCGCGGCGAGATAGGCGGTGCTCAACTCACCGCAGCCGAAGCCGTCGAGGCTGACGGTGGTGCGCACGCCGCGCTTCGCCGCATCAATCAGAACCTCCTGCAGTTCGGCGCCGACCTTGTCTTCGAAGACGATGAATGTCTCCAGGAGGATTTCACTTTTCGCCGCGCGCATCGCCGCGAATACGCGAGGGAAATACTCCTCGCCGTTTTCCAGCAATTGCACATGGTTGCCGCCCTGCCAGCGGTACTCGACGTCGACCTGGCCGGGCTCGCGTATCGGCGGGTTGATGCTGATGGGTTCCACGGCGGATTTCTCCAGCGGCGCGCTGTTCATAGTTCGATCTCCACCGATAACGGTGCGTGGTCGGAAAGGTGTGACCAAGGGCGGTTGGCGAGGACTTTCGGCTGGCTGGCCTTGAGGTTGCGCACGTAGATGCGATCGAGCCGCAGGGTCGGCAGGCGTGCGGGGAAACTGCGTGCAGGCTTGCCGTGGTGCTCGGCGAACACTTCACGCAGGCCGCAAGGATTGAGCAGTGCATCGGCACGCTGGCGCCAGTCATTGAAGTCGCCGGCGACGATCACTGGTGCGTCGTCGGGCAATTCGGCAAGTCGTTCGCCGAGCAGTTTCAACTGTGCGTTGCGATGACTTTCGCGCAAGCCCAGATGCACGCAGATCGCATGGATTTCGGCGCCGTCGCCGGGCAGGCGCAGCACGCAATGCAGCAAGCCTCGGTTCTCGTGGCCGCTGATCGACACGTCGAGGTTGTCGTGGCGGATGATCTGGAATTTCGACAGCAACGCATTGCCGTGATCGCCGTCCGGGTACACCGCGTTGCGCCCATAGGCGAACTGCGGCCAGAGACTGTCGGCGAGGAATTCGTACTGCGGCATCGTCGGCCAATTGCTGTAGCGCTTGTGATGATGCTCGTGGGTGCCGTGGACTTCCTGCAGGAACACCACGTCGGCGGCCACGCTGCGCACGGCTTCGCGCAATTCCGGAAGGATGAAACGTCGGTTGAGTGCGGTGAAGCCCTTGTGGGTATTGACCGTCAACACGGTGAACGTGCGTACCGAAGGCGCGACGTCCGAGCCTTCATCGGTGAAGCCGACCGGTTCTGGAATACTCATGCCAGCACTCCTTCGCCAGCGGGTTCGCCGGGGGTGGTGGCGAGGTCTTTATCCAGCTCGAAACGCTGCAACAGATCACGGGCGTCGTAGGGCGCGCGGACTTTGATGTCGTTATCGAAATAGCAGAACACTTCGCGGGATTTGCGTGCGCGTGGCTTCAGGCGTGGCGCGATCAGATGGGCATCTTTAGGTTGCTCGCCGTGATGCCAGGCGTCGATGCGCTCGGCCCAGCGCTTGAGGGCTGGCGCGGTGTATCCGCTGGCGTAGAGCTCTTCGGCACCGTGCAGGCGCAGGTAGACAAAGTCGCTGGTGAGGTCTTCGCGGTACGGCCATTTACCGCCGGTGTCGGCGATCACCAGCGCGGTGTTGTGGCGTTTCAACAGGCGCACGAAGTCGGGATCAATGAAGCTGTCGTTGCGAATTTCCACGGCGTGGCGCAACGGTTTTTTGCCGTAAGCCTTCATGCTCGCATGGCCGTGCAGGTGGGCATCGTGCTGATGGGCGAGGGCGGCTGCGGTTTCGGTGTTGCGGGGCAGTTGGGCGAGGAAGTGTTCGAAGCGTTCGGGTTCGAATTTGAAGTTCGGCGGAAATTGCCAAAGGATCGGCCCGAGTTTTTCCTTCAGTTCCAGCACCCCGGAGGCGAAGAAGTTCGCCAGCGGTTTTTCGATCTCGCGCAAGCGGCGGATGTGGGTGATGAACCGTGGCGCCTTGACGCTGAAGACGAAGTCGTCGGGCGTTTCGGCGTACCACTGGGCATAGCGCTCAGGGCGTTGCAGGGCGTAGAACGATCCATTGATTTCGATGCTGTTGACCGCCCGCGACGCGAATTGCAGTTCGCGCTTTTGCCCCAGTCCCTTAGGGTAGAAGTCCCCGCGCCACGGTGCGTAGCGCCAGCCGGAAATACCGATGTGAATCGTCGCCATGCCACCCTCCCGTTGAAAAAGCCCTCGTTTTGCCGCTGTCTTTTGATGACTGCGCGCGGTTGGGGAAAGTTTCGATGGCGTTACGGACGGTTACGTCCAAGGCGAAGATCAAAAGCCCTCCCCCTCACCCCAACCCTCTCCCCCAAGGGGGCGAGGGGGAAGGGAGCAGATCTGCGTGGTTTTGAAGGCCTGAGTTCGACTGTAGACCTTCAGGTCGATGCATCAAGACCAGTCAACTCGGTCAGTTCCCTCTCCCTCTGGGAGAGGGCTAGGGTGAGGGGGCTCTTGAACTTGCCGCACAAATATCGATCAGTTCCTTACAGGTTCAGCCACGGGAGATCGGAGTTTTGATCAAGTTCAGGATCGCCATTCTGCTGGGAGCATTGCTGTTTCTCGGTGCCAGTGAAATCGACGCCGCCGCGCTGCCGGGCGTTCCGGCCACCGCTGAAAAAGCCGCTGAACCCGAGCCGCTGGTGCAGGGCGGTCTGCTCGGTGCGATCAGTTCGAGCATCGACGACGTACAGGACAAACTCGACATCAACGAACATCTGGTCGACGCCTGGCGCCTGCGCGCGGACCGTGCGGCCGATGAAGTCGACAAACTGGTCAACCAACCCTCGAACCGTTCGGGCTGGAGCGTCGCCGGGGATTTCCTTACGCTCTCAGGCACTTGGCTCGGCAGTTTTGCGCTGCTCACCGTACTCGGCAGTTTGTTGGCCAACCGTATGCGTGGAGGCCGCTGGTTACGCACCCGCCAACGCAGTCAGGATCTGATGGGTTATTTGTTGCCCTACACGCTGCCCGCACTGATCTGCCTGCCATTGACGCTCTACGTCAGCCATTTTCTGCAAGCATCGGTGGGGCGCGCGCTGGCGCTGTGTCTGGCCTACGCCACCAGCAGTGGCATCTTCTCCACCTCGATATTTTTGTGTGTGGTGGTGATGTTCAATACCGGGCACAAACGTCCGGCGGCGAAGATTATTCGTGATTACTGTCCAAAACCCTTGTTCCTGATCGGCTTCCTCGCCGCCCTCAGCGATGCGCTGACCAGCCCGCAGATCGCCCGGCAACTGGGCGGCAATATCACCAGCAGCGTTGCGGTATTTACCGGCCTGATCGCCTCGGTGATTTTCGGATTACTGGTGATTAGACTGCGCCGTCCGGTGGCGCATCTGATCCGCAATCGCTCGCTGAGCCAACGCCTGAAACAACCTTCGTTGCAGGAGTCGCTGCGGATTTTTTCCGGGCTGTGGTACTGGCCGATTGTGTTGATGGTGCTGGTCTCAGTGGTGAGTTTGATCGGTATCGGCGAGGACAATCAAAAGGCCCTGCGCTGCGCGTTGTTCACCACCGTATTACTGATCGGCACGGTGTTTCTCAGCACGATCCTGCAGCACCTGTTCAAGTCGCGAAAAGCCGGAGCGATCCAGCGCAGCAGCGCTTACAAGGAGCGCTTTCTCAGCCTGTTGCATGCCTTGCTGCGGATCGTCATCGCGATTGCTTTCATCGATATCCTCGGGCGGATTTGGGGCGTGTCGCTGCTCGATTTCGCTCAGAGCAGCACAGTCGGGCGCGCGATCAGTGACGCGTTGAGCCGCATCGGCCTGATCTTTCTGGTCACGTGGCTGCTGTGGGTGGTGCTCGACACGGCGATTCAGGAAGCCCTGAAACCACCGGTCAGCAAACGCGCGGCACGCCAGCCGAGCACGCGGGTGAAAACCATCCTGCCGCTGCTGCGCAACGCGATCAAAATCATCCTCGTGGTGATCTGCGCAATCACCACCATGGCCAACCTGGGAATCAATGTCGCGCCGTTGCTGGCCGGTGCCGGGGTGGTCGGCCTGGCCATCGGTTTCGGTTCGCAGCAACTGGTGCAGGACGTGATCACCGGGTTGTTCATCATCATCGAAGATACCCTGTCGATTGGCGATTGGGTGGTGCTCGATTCCGGGCATGCCGGTACGGTTGAGGGACTGACCATTCGCACGCTGCGGTTGCGTGACGGTAAAGGCTTTGTGCACTCGGTGCCGTTCGGCCAGATCAAAGCGGTGACCAACCAATCGCGGCAATTCGCCTATGCGTTTTTCTCGGTGCAATTCACCTATGACACGGACGTGGACAAGGCCATCGAGCTGATCCGTGAGACGGGCGATTCGATCCGAGAAGACCCGTTCCTCAAGTACAACCTGCAAGGGCCGCTGGATGTGTTTGGCGTGGACAGGATGGATTTGAATGGCGTGGTGCTGACGGCGCAGTTCAGGACGGTGTCGGGTGGGCAATATGCGGTGAGCCGGGCGTTCAATCAGCGGTTGAAGAAGCTTGTGGATAACACCGAGACGGTGCATTTCGCGCAGACTTATCCACAGCAGGTATTGTTGCCGAAGCGGCAGGTGCACGAGGGCGAGGTGGTTGCGGCCGAGGTGCCGCAGGGATCGAAGACTTAACGCAGGTCTCGTGTTGGTAATACTGGCCTTATCGCGAGCAGGCTCACTCCTACAGGGGAACGCATTCCAAAATGTAGGAGTGAGCCTGCTCGCGATGAGGTCAGAACTGCCACCCTCAATGCCGGATCAGCTTGCCGCGCACCTGCTCCATGGCAATCTGGTCCAGCTCCAGCCAAAACTGCTGCTTGCCGGCAATCTCCGCCGCCGCCGGCAACCCATCCCGATACACCAAACGATTACTCACCAGCGCCGGCACTTTCACCCCCGGCAACAACGTCCCGGCCAGGTTCAGCGGATCAACCCCGCACACCGCCACCAGACTGCCGTCATGCGGCCGCCGACGGACTTCGCGCAGCAACGGAATCGCCTCCGGCAAGGCGAACTGCTCACCGGCCAAACCACTGACAAACCGTCCACCACGAATCTCGCCGCGCGCTTCCAGCCGATGAAACGTGCGCAGCAATTCCCGCCAACTCGGTAACCAGTCTGCCTCACGCTCCAGCAAGCGCCAGAACACCACGCCGTAACGGCGCAGCAAGGTCATGGCGACGTGCTCCAGCGTCTCGCTGTTATCCACAACTGCCCCGCGCCGCAGCAACGCCCAGCGCCCGGCATCGTCCATCCCGCCAACAAAAGCCCCGCGTCCGCGCCGACTGCTGCGCTGCTGGCGCTTGCTCGCCGGGGTGATCAACGCGCGTAAACCGGCGAAGCTGTCAGCGTTCACCAGGCCCGCGCCGACCAGTTCCTGCAAGGCGATTTCCAGCTCTGTGCGCAGCAGATGCGCTTCATGAATCAGCTCATCAAAAAACAGCGCACCGTGCTGACTCAAGGCTTCAAAAACCTTTTGAGTTTTCGGTGAGAGTTCGTTCACGGGCGTCTGTTCGGCCAACGCGCTCCACAAACCCACCTGACTGCGCGGCAGCAACACAATCGGCGTACTGCGCAACGCCGTGCCGCTGACTTTTTGCCGGGCACTCAAGCGTGTCCACACCAGTTTGCCGTTGCGGCACAGATCATCCAGCCAGCTCGGCGAATAGTCTTTCAGGCGCGCCGGAAGGATGTCGCTGTCCCACGCTGAGGCCGCCGCCGCGTAGCCTTCGAACTGGCCGACAATCGCCGGCAACACCGCGCTGCCTTGGCCACGAGTCGACGGCGAAAGATGCTGCCAGTCAAACAAAAAACGCATGAAATCCTGCAACGCCACCGGTTCGATTTCCCGGCGTAGACGCTTGACCGTGTAGCGATGAATGCGTGCGAGCAGATGCCGTTCGCACCATTCCTCGAGGTGCAGTTTCGGCGTGAATTGGCCGCGCAGCACATAACCTTCGCGCTCCAGTTGAGCGAGTGCTTGATTGACTGGAGCCGTCGGCAGCGACAGAGGTTCGGCTATGGCGGATAACGGCAGTGGGCCGAACGCACCGAGGCGCGCGCGGATCACTTCGACCAATGCCTCATCGAACGTCCAGGCTTCATCGAATCCCGGCAACGCCTCCAGCTCGGGTTGCAATTTGGCCTGTGGATAAACTGCTTGCAGACACGTCAGGCGTTCGCGGGCCAGCCATAAACAATGCTCGGGATCGACCTGCAATTGGCAGGCGCGACCGCTGCTGGCCAAGGTCTCCAGCCATCCACGCCAACCGGCGTTCGCTTGCACTTCAGCCTCGCTGATACACGCCAGACTCATCAGCGCCTCATGCATTTCATCCACAGCGTTCGGCGTCGGCCAGGCTTCTTCGCGCACGGCAGCAATCGCGTCGGCATCTAAAGCACCGAGATCATCAGTCGATTGCGGATCGCTCCAGCGCCGGTTGATCACCGCTTGCGTGCGACGTTCTTCCAGCGGTGCATCGTCGAGAAAGGTGTACGGCCGCGCACTGAGAATTTCTGCCGCGAGCGGTGAGGGCGCTGGCAGGTCGCGACTGATCAAGCGCACCTCGCCACGCTCCATGCGTCGCAGCAGATTGAGCCAGCCTTCGCTGTCCATTGCTTCGTGCAGACAATCGTCAAGGGTTTGCTCAATCAAGGGATGCTCGGGAATTTCCCGTTCGCCGGCGAGGTTTTCCAGGCAGGCAATCTGATCGGGAAACACGCTGGCAATCAGGTCTTCGCTTTTCATCCGCTGCAACTGCGGCGCCACTTTGCGCCCGCCGGTAAACCGCGGCAACGCCAGCGCCACGCCGGCATTCCAGCGCCAGCGCACGCCGAACAGCGGCGCGTCGAGCACCGCTTGAATAAGGATGTGCTCGGCACTGTTGCTGTGCAGGTAGCGCCAGATCTCATCCAGCTCAAAGCTGTGGCTGGTGGACAGCGACAGCACGATCGCATCTTCGCTGGCGGCCGCCTGCAATTCAAAGTTGAAGGTGCGGCAGAAACGCTTGCGCAGGGCCAGGCCCCAAGCGCGGTTTATACGGCTGCCGAACGGTGAATGGATGATCAGTTGGGTGCCACCGGACTCGTCGAAAAACCGCTCCATGAGCAGCGTGTCCTGCGAGGGCAGGGCGCCGAGGGTCTGGCGGGCGCGGGCGAGGTATTCGACCAGTTGTTCGGCGCTGGCGAGGTCGAGGCCGAGGGTCTGCGTCAGCCAGTCGAGCGCCGGTTGCAGATCGCCGGGGCTGGCGCCAAGCAACGCGTCGAGCTGCGCTTGCAGGCGCGCCACGGCGAACGACAGTTCATCGCTGCGCCCCGGCGCTTCGCCGAGCCAGAACGGAATGGTCGGCGGTTGGCCGTGGGCATCCTCGACGCGCACCTTGCCGGTTTCCACGCGCAGGATCCGGTAGGAGGTATTGCCGAGCTGGAACACATCGCCGGCAATGCTTTCCACGGCGAAGTCTTCGTTGACGCTGCCGATGTTCAGGCCTTGCGGCTCGAGCATCACGCTGTAATCGGCGTTGTCGGGAATGGTGCCGCCGCTGGTCACGGCGGTCAGTTGCGAGCCACGGCGGCCACGCAAGGTGCGGCTGACGGCGTCGCGGTGCAGGTACGCGCTGCGGATGCCCTGGCGACCGTTGTAGCCTTCGGCGAGCATCGTCAGCAGAGCTTGATAGTGTTTTTCGTCGAGATCGCGATACGGCGAGGCTTTGCGGAACATCGCGAGCAAAGCATCCTCCGACCATTCCTGACAGCTGACTTCAGCGATGATTTGCTGCGCCAACACATCCAGCGGTGCTTCGGGGATGTGCAGCGTGTCGAGTTCGCCACGGCGCACGCAGTCGAGCAGGGCGGCGCATTCAATCAAGTCATCGCGGGTGGTGGCGAACAACCGACCCTTGGGCGTGCCGCCCACCTGGTGTCCGGAACGGCCGACGCGTTGTAGAAATCCGGCGATTGAACGCGGCGAGGCGATCTGACAGACCAGATCGACTTCACCGATATCGATGCCAAGCTCCAACGACGCGGTGGCGATCAACACTTGTAACTCACCACGCTTGAGGCGTTGTTCGGCGTCGAGGCGAAACTCCTTGGCCAGACTGCCGTGATGCGCCGCCACCGCGTGCTTGCCGAGGCGCTCGCTGAGGTGCCGGCTCAGGCGTTCGGCCAGACGCCGGGTGTTGACGAAAATCAGTGTGGTGCGGTGCTCGCGGGCCAGTTCGGCGAGGCGGTCGTAAACCAGTTCCCAGACATCGTTGGCCATGACGGCCGACAACGGCACGGGCGGCACCTCTATGCCGAGATCCCGTGGGCGAGCGTGACCGATGTCGATGATTTCGCAGGGGCGATCATGGCCGACGAGGAATTGCGCCACGGCTTCGACCGGTTTTTGTGTGGCGGAGAGGCCGATGCGGGTCAGCGGTTCGGCGCACAGTGCTTGCAGGCGCTCAAGGCTCAAAGCCAAGTGGCTGCCGCGTTTGCCGGCGGCCATGGCGTGGATTTCGTCGATGATCACCGTGCGCGTGGTGCCGAGCATTTTTCGTCCGGATTCCGAGCCGAGCAGCACGTAAAGCGATTCCGGCGTGGTCACCAGAATGTGCGGCGCGGTCTTGCGCATGGCGGCGCGTTCTCTCTGCGGGGTGTCGCCGGTGCGCACAGCGGTGGTGATGTGTATTTCTGGCAGGTTCATCTGCTGCAGCTGTTCGGTGATCCCGGCCAATGGATTTTGCAGGTTGATGCGGATGTCGTTGGACAGCGCTTTCAATGGCGAGACGTAGACCACCAGGGTTTCGTCGGGCAGACCGTCGGGGTTTTCCAGGCCACGGTGGACAAGATCGTCGAGCACGGCAAGGAACGCGGTCAGGGTTTTGCCCGAGCCGGTGGGCGCCGCGATCAGTGTCGAGCGGCGCTGGCGGATCAACGGCCATGCACGGGCCTGGGCGGCGGTGACCGTCGCGAATGTGTTGCTGAACCAGGCGCTGACGGCGGGGTGAAAGCCTGCCAGGGCGCTGTCGGCGGGGAGGGGCAGATTCATGGCATAAGTTATGCGGTCGCAGGGGGGAAGATGCAAGTACCGTTCGGGCCTCATCGCGAGCAGGCTCACTCCTACATTTGAAATGCGTTCCCCTGTAGGAGTGAGCCTGCTCGCGATGGCGCCAGTCGTGGCACTACAAATATCCGGGATGAACACTTTACGGATGACGGTTGCGCACTAAACCCGCAAAATGCAACGATTCCGGCAATTATCGGCGACGGATCCACAAGATCCGTCGCTAAAGCCATCGTTCCAATCAGACTGGGCCTGCTGACTCTATGCGAATGCGCCTTATGTTACTGGGCGGCGGAAATGCCCTTGGGCAGGCGCTGATTCGCCTCGGTGCGGAGGAAGACATCGGTTTCCTCGCCCCCCGCCCGCCCGAAAACGGCTGGGATGCCGCGAGCCTGACCCAATTGCTCGACGACACCCGTCCCGACGCGTTGATCAACCTCGCCTACTATTTCGACTGGTTCCAGGCCGAGGCCGTCAGCGAAACCCGGATGACCGGACAAGAGCGTGCGATCGAGCGCCTGGCGGAACTGTGCCAGCACCACAACATCGTCCTCGTGCAGCCCTCCAGTTATCGCGTGTTCGACGGCTCGCGTGCCACCGCTTACAGCGAAAAAGACGAGCCAGTGCCGTTGGGCCTGCGCGGTCAGGCGTTGTGGCGCATCGAGCAGAGCGTTCGCGCCACCTGTCCGCAGCATGTGTTGCTGCGTTTTGGCTGGCTGCTCGATGACAGCCCGGACGGCACCCTCGGGCGTTTCCTCGCCCGCGCCGAGCAACCGGAAGAATTACTCCTGGCCGATGATCGCCGCGGCAATCCGACCCCGGTCGACGACGCTGCGCGGGTGATCATCTCGGTGCTCAAGCAACTCGATTGCGCCGCGCCGCTGTGGGGCACTTACCACTACGCTGGCCACGAGGCGACCACACCGCTGGCGTTGGGTCAGGCGATTCTGACCGAAGCCCGCAGCCTGCACGCTCTGGCCATCGAAGCGCCGACCGCGCAAGCCCACGCCGCGCGTCCGGACGCAGCCGAAGAGCCGCAACACGCGGTGCTCGCCTGCAAGAAAATTCTGCACACTTTCGGGATCAAACCGCGCGCCTGGCGTGCCGCGCTCCCGGCTTTACTGGATAGGTTTTATCGTCATGGCTGAAGGCCCTGTTTTAATCACCGGCGGCGCCGGTTTCATCGGCTCGCACCTGACCGATGCCTTGCTCGCCAAGGGCCATTCGGTGCGCATTCTCGATGATCTGTCGACCGGCAAACGCGCCAATCTGCCGCTGGACAATCCCAAGGTCGAACTGATTGTTGGCGATGTCGCCGATGCGGCGCTGGTCGCTCAGGCGATGCAAGGTTGCAGCGCCGTCGCTCATTTGGCTGCCGTGGCTTCGGTGCAGGCCTCGGTGGATGATCCGGTGAAGACTCACCAGAGCAATTTCATCGGTACGCTGAATGTTTGCGAAGCCATGCGTCAGGCCGGGGTCAAACGTGTGCTGTTCGCCTCCAGCGCGGCGGTGTACGGCAACAATGGCGAGGGCGAGTCGATTGACGAAGACACGCCGAAAGCGCCGCTGACACCGTATGCCTCGGACAAACTGGCGGGCGAGCATTACTTCGATTTCTATCGCCGGCAGCACGGTCTGGAACCGGCGATTTTCCGTTTCTTCAATATCTTCGGCCCGCGCCAGGATCCGTCCTCGCCGTACTCCGGGGTCATCAGCATCTTCAGCGAACGCGCACAGAAAGGTTTGCCGATTACCGTGTTTGGCGACGGCGAGCAGACGCGCGATTTCCTCTACGTCGAGGATCTGGTCGATGTGCTGGTGCAGGCGATTGAAAAGCCGCACGTCGAAGAGGGCGCAGTCAATGTCGGCTGGAATCAGTCGATGAACCTCAAGCAGATGCTCGCGGCGTTGCAGACGGTGGTGGGTGAGTTACCAGCGGTTAGCTATGGGCCGGCGCGTTCCGGTGACATCCGCCATTCACGGGCCAACAACGCTCGTTTGCTGGAGCGTTTCAAGCTGCCACAGCAAACGCCGATGAGTGTTGGCCTGGCGCGGTTGTTGGGGCGTTCCTGAAAAGCCCCCTAACCCTAACCCTCTCCCGGGAGAGGGGACTGACCGAGGTGTTCTTTCGAGTTACACCGACGTGAGATACCGAGTCGAACTCGGATTTGAAAAGCACACAAATCGGCTCCCTTTCCCCTCTCCCTGAGGGAGAGGGCTGGGGTGAGGGGGAGATCCAACTCACGCCAAACATTTGTGGCAGACATGAAAAAGGCGCCCTTTGACAGGCGCCTTTTTCACGGCCGGAATTTATCGCGATCCCTGTGGCGAGGGGATGTTATCCCCCGATCAACTGCATACGGTTGCCGTCAGTTCTATGCCTGCCCACCACCAAGCCTCATCCACCACCACGTGAACGTTCGGTAAAAATCAGCTTAGAACTTGTAGCCCAGACCCACCATGTACACAAATGGATCGACATCAACATTCACTTTGGCCCGAGTGCCCGGTGCCACCGCGTTGTTCTCGACAGTCGCGCGGGTATCGATGTCGATGTAACGCACCTGGGCGTTGAGCATGATGTTGTCGGTCAGCATGTAATCGGCGCCGACCTGCCAGGCCAGACCCCAGGAGTTTTTCGCCTTGAAGTTGCTGAAGCCGTTGGATTGGGCTTCGCTGCCGACGTGTTCGTCGTAGATCCAGGTGTAGTTGATACCGCCGCCGACGTACGGCTGGAAGGCCGACTTCGAATCCAGTGGGTAGTAGACGACGCTGAGGGTCGGCGGCAGGTGTTTCAAGGTGCCAAGCTTGCCGTTGGCCGCTGGCAGGGCGGTGCCCTTGAGCTTCACGTCATGTTCGAACGGCGAGGCCGCCAGCAGCTCGATACCGATGTTGTTGGTGACCATATAGGCGAAGTTCAGGCCCAGTTGGGTGTCACTGCTCATGGTCGCCTTGCCGCCCAGATTGGTGCCGCTCAGCGGACCCTGATCGACCTTGACGCTGGAGCTGTCGGCCTTCGGGTTGACGGTGATCGCACCGGCGCGAACGATGATGTCACCGGCATCGTGGGCATGGGCGAGCGGGGCTGCGAGCGCGAGGGCAAACAACGAAGCGCTGAGCAAGGACTTGTTCATGGGGGCTCCAAAAGGACGTTAAAAGTTTCTGATGTCCTATGGTACGAAGCCAACTGATACGGTCTTTTGACTCAGCTCAATGAAACAGTGAAGTCCGCAAAGGATCGCAGCCTTGGGCAGCTCCTACAGAGAAACATGATCCCCTGTAGGAGCTGCCGAAGGCTGCGATCCTTTGATCTTGAAACTACCGGGATTCACTCCGGCAGCTCATACACATAAATCTTGTCGGCCTCCATCTGATACCCGGCATCCGCCAGCTCACTGCTCGACGCCTTGACCTGCAACGGCCCCTCGACCCAGTACGGCTGATACAACTCATCGAGCTTCACGCCCAGCTCGCTTTTCACATGCACGATCTGGTTCGACGGCGGTGGCGGCACATGGATGCAAGCGCCGAAATACGGCACCAGCAGGAAGTCGGTGGTGCGTCCTTCTTCATTCACTTCCAGCGGCACGATGTAGCCCGGCAAGCGAATGTTCTGCCCGTCGAGCGCTTGCACCACTGGCGCATTCGGCAGGTCCTGCTTCGCCGCTGGCGCCGACTCGGCAGACAGCGCATCGCTCATCTTCGACATGTCATGCAGCGGGGTCATGTTCGGCACTTCCGGCGCAGCATCCGGCGGGATCATCTCCGACCACGTCAGGTCTTTCGGCGCCGCTGCCCACACGGGCAGGGCGACCAGCAACAGCAGCGCAAGCAAGGCGCGGGGCATGGTGAACATCCTCATAAACGGATCGACAGGCCATCGGCCAGGGATTGGCGATACGCCCGCCAGGCCGGCACGCTGCCCATCAGCAGCGCGGCTGCCAGAATGCCACCGAGCAGCGTCCATTCATACTCGCTCGGCCACGCCAGCGGCAGGAACAAACCGTAATTGGCCTGCACGTAACCCTGCGCTGCAGCGATGCCGATGTACAGCAACGCAACGCCGGCGATCACCCCGGTCAGCGCCAAAGCAAACGCTTCCAGCACCAACAGACTCGCGATGTGCCACGGTCGCGCGCCAACCGAACGCAGAATCGCCATCTCGCGACGACGTTCGTTGAGGCTGGTGAGAATCGCCGTGAGCATGCCGATCAACCCGGTCAGCACCACGAACAGTGAAACCACGAACAACGCTTTTTCCGCGGTGCTCATCAAGCTCCACAACTCCTGCAACGCCACGCCTGGCAGGATCGCCAGCATCGGCTCACCACGGAACTCGTTGATCTCGCGTTGCAGCGCAAAGGTGGAAATCTTGCTGTTGAGGCCGAGCATGAACGCGGTAATCGCTTGCGGCGTCAGATCCATGTTGCGCGCCTGATCAGCGCTGATCCGCCCATTGCCTCGGGCCGGCACGCCGTTGTGCCAGTCGATGTGAATCGCTTCCATGCCACCGAGACTGATGTGCAACGTGCGATCGACCGGAGTGCCGGTGCGCTTGAGAATACCGACCACGGTGAACGGTTTGTCGTCGTGCTTGACCAGACTGATCGCCGCCACGCCGTGGGCCAGCACCAGTTGGTCGCCGAGCTTGTAATGCAGCGCGTCAGCGACTTCGGCACCGAGCACCACTTCAAACGGATCAGTGGCAAACGCGCGACCGTCGGCCAGTTGCAGATGCTGCTGGCGCCCGTATTGGTAGTGTTCGAAATAGGCTTGCGTGGTGCCCATCACCCGGTAACCGCGATGGGAGTCGCCGAGGGACATCGGGATCGCCCATTTCACTTTCGGGTTGTTGGCGAAGTGCTCGAAGCTGTCCCAGCGAATGTTGTTGGTGGCGTTGCCGATGCGGAACACCGAGTACAGCAGCAGATTGACCGAACCGGAACGGGCGCCGACGATCAGGTCGGTGCCGCTGATGGTGCTGGCGAAACTGGCTTTGGCTTCGGTGCGCACCCGTTCAACGGCGAGCAACAGGCACACCGACAGGGCGATGGCGAAAGCGGTCAGCAGTGCGGTAAAGCGGCGGTTGGCCAGGCTGGCCATGGCCAGACGAAACAGATACATCTCAGACCTCGTCAGACGTGGCGGCGCGATTGAGTTCGGCCAGGGACAGGTGACGGTCGAACAGCGGCGCCAGACTCTGGTCGTGGCTGACGAACAGCAGACTCGAGCCGGCCTCGCGGCATTCGGCAAACAACAAGCGAATGAAGTTTTCCCGGGCGTCGTAATCCAGCGCCGAGGTTGGCTCATCAGCGATCACCAACTCTGGCTGGCCGATCAACGCGCGCGCGGCGGCGACCCGTTGCTGCTGACCAATCGACAGCGAATCGGCGCGACGGCTGAGGATGCTTTCATCCTTCAAACCCAAGTGTGCGAGCAGGGTGGCGGCGGCCTGGTCGACACTGCCGTGACGCTGTTTCGCCCGTTGCGCGCGCAGCTTGGAAAAGTGACACGGCAGCTCGACGTTCTCGCGCACCGAGAGAAACGGCAGCAGGTTGAACTGCTGGAAAATGTAGCCGGTGTGATCGACGCGAAAGGTGTCGCGGGCGCCGGCGGAGAGTTCGGTCAGCTCCTGGCCCAGCAGACGAATGCTGCCGCGACCGGGCTTCTGCACGCCGCCGAGCAGGCCGAGCAGGGTGGTCTTGCCACTGCCGCTGGGGCCTTTGAGGAACAGGGTTTCGCCGGCTTCCAGACGAAACGCCGGGATGTCCAGCAGCGGCGGGTGACCGGGCCAGTTGAAGCCCAGGTCGGACAGTTCGATGAGTGCTTGGGTCATGACACCAGTTTCATGAGTTTTCATAGCCCCTGTAGGAGCTGCCGCAGGCTGCGATCTTTTGATCTTTTTGAAAGCAAGATCAAAAGATCGCAGCCTGCGGCAGCTCCTACATTGGATTACGGTGTTTCGGTGTGATCAGAATTTCAGCGAGGCAGCCTTGGCCGTCACTTCGGTGCCTTGCTGGCCGTTCGCGCTGATCAGTTGTACCTGAATTTTCTGCGTCGCCGGGAAGGTATTGAAGATGTTCGCCAGATCCAGGGTCTTCAGTGCACCCGGTGTGGCGCAGGTGAATTGATAGTGCGCGTGGATTTCGCTGTGGTCGTGGTGATGCTCGTGACCATCCTTGTCCGCTTCATCGTCGTCGTGATCCTCGGCATCCGGCTTGTCGCCGAACAGCGGGCTTTGCAGTTCCTGGCTTGCGACTTTGCAACCGGCGGCCGCTGGCAGGCTGAACAGGGCCAGCGGGTTTTCCAGTTGCGCACGAGCGGCGGCGACCTTGGCCTTGTCGGCATCGCTGGTGGCGAGGTGTTCGAAGCCGACCAGGTTCATCGCCGGGCTTTCCAGCTCCAGCTCCAGGGTCTGGCCATCCAGCGCCGCATTCAGGCGACCGACGCCGTGTTCATGCGCGCCGAGGCTGCCGTGTTCATGGTCGTGATCGTGCTCATCGGCAGCGTGGGCGATGGCCAGCGGCAACAGGGCAAACGGCAAAGCGAGCAGCAGACGACGCATGGTGGTCTCCGGGAAGTAAAGTGAAGAGTTTGTTATGTAATCTTATAACGAAAGTCTGCAGAGTTTGCCCGTGCGCTTGGCGTTGCACAAGTCCCGTGGGAGCATGCAGGTCAGAAATGTGCAGGAGCGAACGCAATGTTGCGGATACGTGGAACCGTCGGCGACGTGCCGGTGGATTTGACTGTTGAACTGGATGACAGTGATTGGGCCAGGCTCGGTTCGGCGCTGAATACGCAGGCGCCAATCGGCCAGCCCGAAGCGGCGTCGGCGCCAGCGGCGAAACCGTTGAATCAGGACGATGCGGTGTGGCAGGTGGCCAAGGATCTGTTGCGCAAGGCCGGGCAGCTCAGCGGGCCGGATCTGCTGGAACAGCTTGAAGGATTGACCGGCAGTGCGGCGGCGGGCAAACGCTTGCTGGTGCGTTTGCGCCATAGCTCGGAGGTGAAAGTGGTGAGCGCTGGGGATACACCGCTTTACAGCTGGATCGAGTAAACCGCAAAAGATCGCAGCCTGCGGCAGCTCCTACAAGGGTGCATACGATCCCCATGTAGGAGCTGCCGCAGGCTGCGATCTGTTGATCCTAATAAAGCGCAGCAAACATCTTGCGGCGGTAAACGCTGACCAGCGGATGATCGTTGCCCAACAACTCAAACACCTGCAGCAAGGTCTTGTGCGGCAAGCCCTCGGCATAATTGCGATTGCGGATAAACAGCTTGAGCATCGCCTCAAGCGCCGCTTCGTATTGCTGACGCGCCAGTTGCTGGATCGCCAGTTGATACACCGCTTCATCATCCTGCGGGTCTTTCGCCAGGCGCGCTTTCAAATCGGCGGCATCCGGCAGATCACGCGCCAGACCGAGGAACTTGATCTGCGCCTTGGCCCCGGCCAGCGCGGCTTTGTGTTCATCGCTTTTGACCGCATCCAGCACGGTTTGCGCTTCGCCCAGTTCGCCGCGCTCGGTCAGGCAGCGTGCATAGAGAATCAGTGCTTTCGCGTTGGTGTTGTCTTCATTGAGCATCACCACCAGCGCTGCTTCGGCATCGGCGTAACGCCCGTCATCGAACAAGGCCTGAGCCTGCTCAAACGGATCGGCCGCAGCCGGCGGCGGCATTTGCACATGCGGTTCGAGCAGCGCACGGACGGCGGATTCCGGTTGCGCACCGGCAAAGCCATCGACCGGTTGGCCGTCCTTGAACAGCACCACGGTCGGCAGGCTGCGAATGCCGAAGCGGGCGACGATGTCCTGCTCGATGTCACAGTTGACCTTGGCCAGCAGCAACTCGCCTTGATAGCTCTCGGCAATGGTTTGCAGCATCGGCATCAACGCCTTGCACGGCGCACACCATTCGGCCCAGAAATCCACCAGCACCGGTTTGCTGAAAGAAGCCTCGATCACCGACTGGTCGAAATCGGCCGTCGTGGCGTCGAAGATGTACGGCGTTTGCTCACTCATGGGGGATCTCGTCAAAGCGTTAATGAACGCACTATAAGCGGTGGCGCAAAAGATCGCAGCCTTCGGCAGTTCCTACACGCGGATACGCATTGCACCTGTAGGAGCTGCCGAAGGCTGCGATCTTTTAAAGCTTTTAATCAGCGCCGCGCATGGTAAAGGCTGACATGCCGAAATTCCTCAGGCTCCGCCAGATCCGGCAAGGTCATCGCCTCATGTATTTCAATGCGCTGATACAACGGATGGCGAAAATCCCGAACCCGCGAATCCGCCACCAGCGCCTCGCGGCCACGGCTTAAAAACGCATCGAGCAACGGCAGATTGGCCCGGTCATACAACACGTCCGCCACCAGAATCAGATCGAACCGATCGGCCTCGGCAAAGAAATCCGTCGAATAACTCATCTCTACATTATTCAACGCAGCATTCGCCCGGCACGCGGCAATCGCCAGCGGATCAAGATCGCAGGCCACCACCTCCAGCGCTCCGGCTTTCACCGCCGCGATCCCGGCAATCCCGGAACCGGCACCGAAATCCAGCACGCGCTTGCCGCGCACCCACTCGGGGAACTCCGCCAGATAGCGGGCCACCGCCAGACCACTGGCCCAGCAGAAACCCCAATAGGGTGGTTCGTGCAGGATTCGCTGAATTTCTTCCTGGCTGAATTCGCGACCCATGTTGTCGCCATCAATCAGCCACAGCTGCAAATCAGTGTCTGGCAACGCACAGACCTTGAGTCTGGCGTCGCCGAGCAATTCACCTAACGCCTGTTGCAGGTCGTGCGGTGCATTCATGGTGCTTTGACAAATTGCAGCTGGCCCAACGCCTGAGTGGTCGGCTGAGTGATGGTCTGCGACGGCAGATGCAGGATCAACTGGCCGGATTGGCTGGCGCGGCCACGCAATTCAACCCGTGCTCCGGCCGGGAAGGCGTCCGGGTTGAAGCGCAGACGAAATGGCAGAACCTGGTTGTTGCCGATCAGGCTGGAACTGGCGAGCAATTGTTGCGGGCGATCCTTTTCATCGATCACCAGCAACGCCAGTTCGACTTCGGCACCGGCCGGCACGCCTTGCAGGGTGCCGCTCAGTTCGCGCTGATAAGCCGGCAGCGGCCCGAGGTCGGCGGCTTCCTTGGCTTTTTTCTGCGCCTGTTGCGGTGCAGGGCCAGGCGTTGGCGGCTGGGGCTTGGGTGCATCGCTGCCACAGGCCACCAGCAGGCTGAAAAGACTGAGCAAAACGAGCGGACGTAACGGCATTGGATGCTCCAGCAAATTGAAATCCATGGATCAAACGATCATGCCGTTCTGTATACCGCAAACCCTATGGCTTGTCTTGCCACCGGGATGCGCTACCATGGCCCTCCCTTTTTTTGTTGCCAGCCACCATGCACTGTCCCTTCTGCGGTGCCAACGACACCATGGTCATCGACTCGCGCCTGGTCGCCGTGGGCGAACTGGTGCGCCGCCGGCGTGAATGCCTGGCCTGCGGCGAACGTTTCACGACGTTCGAGACGGCCGAACTGGTGTTGCCGCGCCTGATCAAAACCGACGGCAGCCGCCAACCGTTCGACGAAGAAAAACTCCGCGCCGGTATGCAACGCGCCCTGGAGAAACGTCCGGTGAGCGTCGAGCGCCTCGAATCCTCTCTGGTTCACATCAAGCACAAGCTGCGCGCCACCGGCGAGCGCGAGGTCAAATCCCTCGTGGTCGGCGAACTGGTCATGGCCGAATTGCAGAAGCTTGATGAAGTCGCCTACATCCGCTTCGCTTCGGTGTACAAGCGCTTCCAGGATCTCAATGAATTTCGCGAAGAAATCGACCGCCTCGCCCGCGAACCGGTGAAAGAATGACCACCACCGCCGAGCAGGCCATCCTCGACGCCCACTTCATGGCGCGTGCGCTGGAACTGGCGCGCAAAGGTCACTACACCACTCATCCCAATCCTCGAGTCGGCTGCGTGGTGGTGCGTGATGGGCAGATTGTCGGCGAAGGCTGGCATGAGCGCGCCGGCGAACCGCACGCCGAAGTCCACGCCCTGCGCGCCGCCGGTGAGCTGGCCCGTGGCGCCACCGCTTACGTGACCCTCGAACCGTGCAGCCACCATGGCCGCACGCCGCCGTGCGCCGATGCGCTGGTGAATGCCGGCGTCAGTCGTGTGGTGGCAGCGATGCGTGATCCGAATCCGCAAGTTGCCGGACGTGGTTTGCAGCGCTTGGCCGATGCCGGCATCGCCACTGAAAGCGGCGTGCTCGAAGCGCAGGCGCGCCAGCTCAATCAAGGCTTCCTGAAACGCATGGAACACGGTTTGCCGTTCGTGCGGGTCAAGTTGGCGATGAGTCTCGACGGTCGCACGGCGATGGAAAACGGCGAGAGCCAATGGATCACCGGCCCGGCCGCACGCTCGGCGGTTCAGCGTTTGCGTGCGCAGGCCAGCGTAGTGCTGACCGGCGCCGACACGGTGCTGGCCGATGGCGCGCGTTTGACTGTGCGTGCTGACGAGTTGGGGCTGGATAGCGAGCAAACCGCGCTGGCCATGAGCCGGCCGCCGCTGCGCGTGCTGATCGACGGGCGTCTGCGCGTGCCGCTGGAGGCACCGTTCTTCAAGGCTGGTCCGGCGTTGGTCGCCACGTGTGTCGCGATCGAAGAGCAATACGCTCACGGCCCTGAATGCCTGATCGTGCCGGGTGATGACGGTCAGGTCGATCTGCATCAATTGCTGATCGAACTGGCTGGTCGTGGCGTCAACGAGGTGCTGGTCGAGGCCGGGCCGCGATTGGCCGGCGCTTTTGCTCAGCTCGGTCTGGTCGACGAGTTCGTGATCTTCATCGCCGGCAAGTTCCTCGGCTCCACGGCGCGTCCATTGCTGGACTGGCCGCTGGTCCATATGAAGGATGCCCCTGAGCTGAAAATCACTGAAATTCGTGCGGTAGGTGATGACTGGCGAGTCACTGCCATCCCTGTGCCACCGGCGAGCGTATAATTCCCGGCCATCGTTATTACGCTGGCTTAGTTCTCAAGGAGAACCCCATGTTTACCGGCATCATCGAATCCATCGGCAGTATCCGCGCACTGACCCCAAAGGGCGGTGATGTGCGGGTACACGTCGCAACCGGCAAGCTCGACCTGAGCGACGTCAAACTCGGCGACAGCATCGCGGTCAACGGCGTCTGCCTGACCGCCGTCGAGCTGCCGGGCGACGGTTTCGCAGCTGACGTCAGCCGCGAAACCCTCGACTGCACCGCCATGAACGACCTGAAAAGCGGCAGCCCGGTCAATCTGGAAAAAGCCCTGACCCCGACCACCCGTCTCGGTGGGCATCTGGTCAGCGGCCACGTCGACGGTGTCGGCGAAATCGTTTCGCGCAGCGACAATGCCCGCGCCGTGGAATTTCGCATCCGCGCGCCGAAAGAGCTGGCCAAGTACATCGCCCATAAAGGTTCGATCACTGTCGACGGCACCAGCCTGACCGTGAATGCAGTCGATGGCGCTGAATTCATGCTGACGATCATTCCGCACACCCTGAGCGAAACCATCATGGCGTCGTACACGCCAGGTCGCCGGGTGAACCTGGAAGTCGACTTGCTGGCGCGTTATCTGGAGCGTCTGCTCTTGGGTGACAAGGCTGCAGAGCCGGCGTCCGGCGGCACGATCACCGAAAGCTTTCTGGCCCAAAACGGCTACCTCAAATCCTGAAGCTCTAAATTCGAAAGAAGGGGGGTGCCTTGTGGCGCTCAATAGCATCGAAGAACTGGTTGAAGACATCCGCCAAGGCAAGATGGTCATCCTCATGGATGACGAAGACCGCGAGAACGAAGGCGACCTGATCATGGCCGCCGAGTGCTGCAAGGCCGAGCACATCAACTTCATGGCCAAGCACGCCCGTGGCCTGATCTGCATGCCGATGAGCCGCGAGCGCTGCGAAACCCTGAAGCTGCCGCTGATGGCACCGCGCAACGGTTCCGGTTTCGGCACCAAGTTCACCGTCTCGATCGAAGCTGCCGAAGGCGTGACCACCGGCATCTCCGCCGCTGACCGTGCGCGCACCGTGCAAGCGGCTGCTGCCAAGGATGCCAAGGCTGAAGACATCGTCAGCCCGGGCCATATCTTCCCGCTGATGGCGCAGGCCGGCGGCACCCTCGCTCGCGCGGGCCACACCGAAGCCGCTTGCGACCTCGCGCGCATGGCCGGTTTCGAGCCGAGCGGCGTGATCTGCGAAGTGATGAACGACGACGGCACCATGTCCCGTCGCGCTGAACTCGAAGAGTTCGCTGCTGAGCACAACATCAAGATCGGCACCATCGCCGACCTGATTCACTACCGGATGATCCACGAACGTACCGTTCAGCGGATTGCCGAGCAGCCACTGGACAGCGAACTGGGCCAATTCAACCTGGTGACCTATCGTGATTCGGTGGAAGGCGACGTGCACATGGCACTGACCCTGGGCACTGTTTGCGCCGAAGAGCCAACGCTGGTTCGCGTGCACAACATGGACCCGCTGCGCGACTTGCTGATGGTCAAGCAACCGGGGCGCTGGAGCCTGCGCGCCGCGATGGCTGCGGTTGCCGAGGCCGGCAGCGGCGTGGTGCTGCTGCTTGGTCATCCGCTCGATGGCGACGTACTGCTGGCGCATATCCGTGAAACCGGCGATCAGCCAGCGCCGAAAAAACCGACCACCTACAGCATCGTCGGTGCCGGTTCGCAGATCCTGCGTGACCTCGGTGTACGCAAAATGCGCTTGATGTCTGCACCAATGAAATTTAATGCGATATCCGGTTTCGATCTGGAAGTTGTAGAATACGTGCCCTCCGAATAATGACCCGCAGATTCGTATTGCTGTTGTACACCCATTGTTGCGAGGGGATTTATCCCCGTTGGACTGCGTAGCAGTCCCAAAATAGGGGCCGCTGCGCAGCCCAACGGGGATAAATCCCCTCGCCACAGGATGTAATCGAACGGCAATGCGGTGTCTGCGATCATGTGTTCGTGGCTAATATCACTGAGGGACGCGTACGAGACGCGTCCCGGCTCTTTAAGAGAACTGACGAATGACCCTGAAGACCATCGAAGGTACCTTCATCGCCCCAAAAGGCCGCTACGCTTTGGTAGTAGGCCGTTTCAACAGCTTCGTGGTTGAAAGCCTGGTCAGCGGTGCAGTTGATGCCCTGGTTCGCCACGGCGTGAGCGAAAGCGACATCACCATCATCCGCGCACCTGGCGCCTTCGAAATCCCGCTGGTTGCGCAGAAAGTCGCCCAGAAAGGCGAGTTCGCAGCCATCATCGCCCTCGGCGCGGTCATTCGTGGCGGTACTCCGCATTTCGAATACGTCGCTGGCGAGTGCACCAAGGGTCTGGCCCAAGTGTCCATGGAGTTCGGCGTGCCGGTCGCTTTCGGCGTCCTGACCGTTGATTCCATCGAGCAAGCCATCGAACGTTCCGGCACCAAGGCCGGTAACAAAGGTGCCGAAGCTGCCCTGTCCGCTCTGGAAATGGTCAGCCTGCTGGCACAGTTGGAGGCCAAGTGATTAGCGACGAAAGCGATCGTTTCAATCCGCGCGAACCGCGTCCAACCGACGCCGGCAAGCCTTCGAAAAGTGAAAAGCGCCGCGCTGCCCGTCAGTTGGCGACGCAAGCGTTGTATCAGCGCCACATGGCCAAGACTTCGCTGAACGAAATCGAAGCGCAGTTTCGCGTCGACAACGATTTCACCTTCGCCGATGCCAGCTACTTTCACGACATCCTGCACGGTGTTCCGGCCAGTCTGACCGAGATCGACACTGCGCTGGCGCCGTGCCTGGACCTGACCATCGAAGAGCTGGACCCGGTTGAACTGTGCGTACTGCGCCTGTCCACCTGGGAGCTGCTCAAGCGCGTCGACGTGCCGTACCGCGTGGTGATCAACGAAGGGATCGAACTGGCGAAAGTCTATGGTTCCACCGACGGTCACAAGTTCGTCAACGGTGTGCTCGACAAGCTGGCCCCGCGTCTGCGTGAAGCTGAAGTGAAGGCGTTCAAGCGCTAACCGGCGCTTGAATCCTTTGTCTCAGCCATGGGCGAGTTTGAGCTGATCCGCAATTTCTTCGCCGCCGCGCCTTGTGCGCAGGGCGGCGAGGGCGTTGCTCTGGGAATCGGCGACGACTGCGCCTTGCTCGCTGTTCCCTCCGGGGAACAGTTGGCGATTTCTACCGATACGCTGGTGGCCGGTGTGCATTTCGCCGACCCCTGCGATCCGTTTCTGCTCGGTCAGCGCTCGCTGGCCGTCGCGGTCAGCGATCTGGCCGCCATGGGCGCCACGCCCGTTGCCTTTACCCTTGCCCTGACTGTACCGACGGTGACCGCCGATTGGTTGCAAGCCTATGCCCGCGGTTTGAACCGTATGGCGCAGAGTTGCGGCGTTGCCTTGGTCGGCGGCGATACCACGCGCGGACCGTTGAGCCTGACGGTCACCGTGTTCGGTCGCGTGCCTGCCGGTCAGGCGTTGACCCGCAGCGGCGCACAACCGGGTGACTTGCTGTGTGTCGGCGGTGAGCTGGGCAATGCTGCCGGCGCGCTGCCGCTGGTGCTCGGTCAACGTGATGCTGAAGCGCATATCGCGCAACCGCTGCTCGATCATTACTGGTCGCCACAACCGCAACTCGCTCTCGGTCAGGCCCTGCGTGGCAAAGCAACCTCGGCGCTGGACATCTCCGATGGCCTGCTCGCCGACTGTGGCCACATCGCACTGGCGTCGAAGGTGCGGCTCGAGATTGAACGCGAGCGCGTACCGCTGTCGGATGCTTTAGTGGCGTTTCTCGGCCAGCGTGGTGCCGAGCGCGCGGCGTTGAGCGGTGGCGATGATTACGTGCTGGCGTTCTCGCTACCGTCCGTCGAGTTGCCGGCGCTGTTGGCCAATGGCTGGCCGATCCATGTGATCGGTCGCGTCGCAGAAGGGCAGGGCGTAGTCTTGCTGGATCGAGAAGGGCACGACATCACCCCGCAAATCCGGGGCTATCAACATTTTCAGGAGACACCGTGACAGATCACCCGAAACAGGTTCCGGCCGAATTCGTTCCGCCGTCGGTCTGGCGCAATCCCTGGCATTTCCTCGCGTTCGGCTTTGGTTCCGGCACCTTGCCGAAAGCGCCGGGCACGTGGGGCTCGTTAGTTGCGCTACCCTTTATTCCGTTGTGGCAGATGTTGCCCGACTGGGGTTACTGGCTGATGCTCGGGATCACCATGCTGTTCGGCTTCTGGCTGTGCGGCAAAGTCGCCGACGATCTGCGGGTACACGACCACGAAGGCATCGTCTGGGACGAAATGGTCGGGATGTGGATCACCCTGTGGCTGGTGCCGGAAGGCTGGTACTGGTTGCTCGCGGGTTTCCTGATGTTCCGCTTCTTCGACATTCTCAAGCCGTGGCCGATCCGCTGGATCGACCGGCATGTCCACGGCGGCGTCGGGATCATGCTCGACGACGTGCTGGCCGGCGTATTTGCCTGGCTGGCCATGCAAGGGCTGGTGTGGGTTTTCGCCTGATCCAAGGGGTGATCAGGTTCAAGCAAGGGGACTAGGGATGGCTGGACGCTGGTTGGCGCTGGTAGTTTTTGTGTTGCTGAGCACTGTTGCCAGTGCGCAGGACGCTGCGCCGACGCCTGCGGTCATCCATCTGGCCAGCGAAGACTGGGAAGACTACACCGCTGCCGACGGCCATGGCCTCGGTTGGGATGTGCTGCGCAAGGTGTTCGAACCTGCCGGGGTGAAGCTGGAAATCCGCACGGTGCCGTACACCCGTTCGGTCGGGCTGGTGCAATTGAAGGAAGTCGACGCGCTGGTCGGTTCCTACCGCGATGAAGCCGAGCAAGTGCTGTACCCGCACTGGAATTTCGATTCCGATCACATCTACGCGCTGGGCCTGGCGAGCAATCCTGCACCCACCCAGGCAACGCTGGGCAAATACCGACTGGCCTGGGTGCGTGGCTATCGCTACGAAAACTACCTGCCGAACATCAAGCGCTACAACCAGATCGAGCGGCGTACCGGCATTCTGTTGATGCTCAAGCAGGGGCGCGCGGATTACTACATCGATGCGTTGACCGAGATTGAAGCGGTGATGAAAACCGCGGGCGATCCGGCCCAGTATCGCTATTCGCATCTGGCCGAGCTGCCGTTGTTCCTCGGTTTCGCTGATACCCCGCAGGCGCGTGCGCTGATGGCACTGTATGACCAGCGCATGGAGCAACTGGTGAAAAGCGGTGAGCTGAAGCCGATCTTCGAGAAGTGGAAACAGCCGTATCCCTTCACCACCAATCCCCTGTAGGAGCTGCGGCACGCTGCGATCTTTTGATCTTGATTGTAAAAACCAGATCAAAAGATCGCAGCCTCGTTTCACTCGTCAGCTCCTACAGGAATCCATGTTGTCCGGGCAGTTATCAAACTTTTTGATCGTTATGCCCGATAATTCAGCCTAAGCGTCTGTAGGAACCTGCTGTTACAATGCCCGCCTGCGAATTTTCAGACTCTTTAGATCAGGAGCACACCGGTGCCTGTCGTCTTTGTCGCCGCTTCCAAGCTGCCAACACCTTTTGCGCAATTCACCATGCACGGTTTTCTCGATGAAGCCACCGGCCGCGAGCACGTGGTGCTGAGCCTGGGTGAATTCGCCGACGGCGCCCCGGTTCTCGGCCGATTGCACTCCGAATGCCTGACCGGCGATGCCCTGTTCAGCCAGCGCTGCGACTGCGGCTCGCAACTGGAAGGCGCACTCAAGGCGATCGCTCGTGAAGGCCGAGGCGTGTTGCTGTACCTGCGTCAGGAAGGTCGCGGCATCGGTCTGTTGAACAAGATCCGTGCTTACGAGCTGCAAGACGGCGGTGCCGACACCGTTGAAGCCAACGAACGTCTGGGCTTCGCCGCCGACCAGCGTGACTACGCCATGTGCCTGCCGATGCTTGAGCATCTGGGCGTGAAATCCCTGCGCCTGATGACCAACAACCCGCGCAAGGTCAAAGCCTTGACCGACATGGGCATTACGGTCGCCGAGCGTGTGCCGCTGCACACTGGCCACAATCCGCACAACAAACTCTACCTGGCAACCAAGGCCAGCAAGCTCGACCACATGATGGGCAACGAGCACCAGGGCGAGGTAGATCGCGCGTGACTCGCGGTCAGGTGCGGCGCCGGTTGTCAGTTGATTGGTGGAAATACCTCGCACTGGCGCTGCTGCCGCTGTTCGTGCTCAACGCCTTGTTCGGTCAGGGCGAAGGGCTTCTGCCGGTTCTGGCGATGCCGTTATTCATTGCCGGTGTGGCGTCGATGTTTGTCAGCCTGAAGTTTTTCGGCCGCTACAAACATGCGTTGATCGCCACACAAAAAGCCCTCGATACTCCAGATGAACCGGCAGCGTGGATCGCCCTCGCGGCGCGCCGTCGCACTGCGTTTCTGGCGGCAGCTTTGCCGGCGTGGATCGGCGCACTGGCGGTGTTTGTCGGTCTTGAAGCCGTACCGTTGATGCTGCTGGCGTTGTCCACGGCAGTGCTGTTTTATCTCTACCGTATTCCGCGTCAACTCGGCTGATGCGCCGTCTGTGGCTGGCGCTTCTGCTGCTGGCCGTCAGCGCGCCGGCGCTGGCTGCATTGCGCGTGGTCAGCCTCGCACCGTCCCTTTCCGAAATCGTCGTTGAGCTGGATTCGGCCGACCTGCTGGTCGGTGTGCTGGATGCCGGTGAGCGTCCTGCTGAAATCGCCAACGTGGCGTCAGTCGGCCGCTACGGCCAGCTCGACATGGAGCAACTGCTGAGTCTCAAGCCCGATTTGTTGTTGCTCTGGCCCGGTAGCGTCGGCCCGGCGCAGCGTGATCAGCTCAAGCGCCTGGGCATCCCGACCTTTGTCGCTGAACCGCACTCCTTTGAACAACTCTCTGCACAGATTGAAGCCATTGCCACGCAATTGGGCCGGCCCGAGCGAGGGCTGAAACTGGCGGCTGACCTGCGACAAAAACTCGCCGAGCTGCGCCAGCGCTATCACCGCGATGCGCCGTTGCGGGTGTTTTATCAGGTATGGGACAAGCCGCTGTACACCGTCGGTGGCGGGCAGATCATCAGTGATGCACTTGAGGTGTGCGGGGCGCGGAATGTGTTTGGCGACCTGACCTTGCCTGCACCGCAAGTCAGCATCGAATCAGTGTTGCAACGTGATCCCGAAGTCATTCTGGCCAGCGACCAGTCCCAGCTCAACGCCTGGAAAAACTGGCCGCAGGTCGCCGCTGTAAAGCGGGAAAACTTGCTACTGATCACCGACAAAGGCCTCGAACGCCCAAGCGGCCAAATGATCGATGCCACCGCCAAACTCTGCCAACTCATCCAGCCCCACCGATAACTCCTGTAGGAGCTGGCGAAGGCTGCGATCTTTTGACTTTTCTTTGTGGCTGAGTCGGGATTGCCGAAGATCAAAAGATCGCAGCCTGCGGCAGCTCCTACAGGGTGTCGGGGGTCCAGGTGACGCCGAACATCCACGTTCGGCCTTCCTCGCGATAACCATACTGGCTGCCGTCGTAGCTGTAGTTCGCGCGGCTGTAAGCCTTGTCCAAGAGGTTATCCACTTTCAGATCCAGCTTGATCTCACGGTTCAGCGCCCAACTGCTGCGCAAGCCGAACAGCGCATAGCCGCCCAATGGCTGCTGGTTGTTCAGGTCGTCATAACTGCTGCTCACCGCCTGCCAACTGGCGCCGAGGTTGAGCTGGTCAAACTGGCGATCGAGATCCCAGCTCAACGTGCGCCGTGCACGTCGGGCCAGCGTATGTCCGGTGTCTCGATCGCGTGGGTCGATAATCGCCACGCCGAGGTTGCTCTGCCAGCCGAACAGCTCCTGCTTCAGCGCCGCTTCAAAGCCGTTGATTCGTGCGGAAGCGACGTTCTCCGGACGTGAATTGCTGCCGAAGATGATCGCGTCTTCCAGATCTGTGCGGTAAATCGAGGCTTCCAGACGGCTGCTGTCGGTCAACTGGCTGCGCCATTGCAGCTCATAGCTTTTCGAGGTTTCCGGTTTCAGGTCCGGGTTGCTGAAATCCGGGTAGTAGAGGTCATTGAAAGTCGGGGCGCGGAAACCTTCGCTGTAGCTCAGCAACAGATCGTTGTCCGGATTCAGCGGCAGGGTGAACGTGCCGCTCCAGGTGTTCTGGCTGCCGAACTGCTGATTGTCGTCATGGCGCAGACCCAGTTCCGTGGAGAAACTGTCGGCCTGATAACGATGCTGAATGAAGGCAGCGCGGTTCCAGCGGCTGTCTTCGTCAAACGCGGTGCTGCTGTTGACCCGGTCTTCGTACCAGTCGCCGCCAAGGATCAGGCTGTTACGTGCATCCAGGGTCAGATCGTTTTGCCAGTTCAGCGAATCGCGGTAGGTGTTGAACACCGTGCGTTCGTCGCTGAGCTTGTCGAGGGTCTTTTCGCGGTTCTCGGTGTGGCCGAATTCGACGCGGGTTTTCCAGATATCGTTGACCCGCGCATCGACGTAACTGCTGACGCTGCTGACGTCGAAATCGCTGTAGGGCTGCTGTTGCACAGACTCGAAAGTGTTGGTGTCAAAGCGACCGAACGGGTTGTCGAACTCGCTCTTGCCACGGTTATCCAGCAGATTGGCGCCGACTTCGATGTCATCGGTCAGCGCGTGGCTGAGGCTCAGGCTGACGGACTTGTTGCGGTAGGCGTCGTGGTCGCTGTCGCTCGGATACGACTCGTGGGTGCGATCGATCCCGGCGGTTTCATCGAGGCTGGCGCCAAGATTGAAACGGGTTTTTTCATCGCCACCGGACACGCCGAGGCTGCGCTCCCAGGTCTGGTTGCTGCCGAAACCGACGTGCAGCCGTGGCTGCAAACCCTGCTCGACGCCGCGTCGGGTGAAAATCTGAATCACCCCGCCAATCGCGTCGCTGCCATAAATCACCGAACGCGAACCGCGCAGCACTTCCACGCGCTCGATCTGCTCGATGTTCAAGTGTTGCAGATTGCTGTCGCCGGAGGTCGAGCTGCCGATGCGCTGACCGTCGACCAGCACCAGGCTCTGCGCTGACTGCGTACCGCGAATGTACACGCCGGGCAGGCTGCCGCGCCCACCGGTCTGCGCCACTTGCACGCCGGGCACGCGCCGCAGCAGGTCCGGCACGTCGCTCGGTTGCAGACGGTCGATGTCTTCGCGGGTGAACACGGTGTTGGCGGCGCTGCTGTCGTTGCGCGCTTCAACCTGGCGGTTGGCGGAGATCAGCACATCCGGCAGCTTCAGCGCCTGATCACGTTCAAACGTGTCGGCGAAAGCGTTGGCAGTTGGCAGCAGCAGAAAGGGCAGGGCAAGGCGCGAAAAATTCATGGCAATCCATGGTCTGTGCAAAACCCTGTAGGAGCTGCCGAAGGCTGCGATCTTTTGATTTTGCTTTTTTGGAAGGTCTGGAGCCGCCGAGAAGCAGGATCAAAAGATCGCAGCCTTCGGCAGCTCCTACAGGGGGGAACGCTTAGCGGTCGAGTACGGCCAGACGCTCGCGAATCGATGCTTCGATCCCGGCCTCGTCCAGCCCGCACTCGGCCAGCATCTGCGCAGGCTTGGCGTGCTCGACGTAGACGTCCGGCAAGCCCAGATGCAGCATCGACTTGAGGATGTTCTCGCGCGCGAGGAACTCGCTGACCGCGCCACCGGCGCCGCCCATGATCGCGTTCTCTTCGATGGTCACCAGCAACTCATGGCTGCCGGCAATCTCGCGCACCAGCGCTTCATCCAGTGGTTTGACGAAACGCATGTCGACCACAGTGGCATCGAGCTTCTCGGCGACTTTCAGCGCTTCGGCCAGTTGCACACCGAACACCAGCAGAGCGACTTTGCTGCCTTGGCGACGGACGATGCCCTTGCCGATTTCGATTGGCTGCAGGTCTTTCTCGATGGTTGCGTTCGGGCCGTTGCCGCGTGGATAACGCACTGCCGCCGGGCCGTTGTAGAGGTGGCCGGTGGTGAGCATTTTGCGCAGTTCGTTTTCATCGCTCGGGGTCATGATGACCATGCCCGGGATGCAACGCAGGTACGACAGATCGAAGCTGCCAGCGTGGGTCGGGCCGTCTTCGCCGACCAGACCGGCACGGTCGATAGCGAACAGCACGTCGAGGTTCTGCACCGCGACGTCATGCACCAGTTGGTCGTAACCACGCTGCAGGAACGTCGAATAGATCGCCACTACTGGTTTCGCGCCTTCGCAAGCCATGCCGGCAGCGAACGTCACTGCGTGTTGCTCGGCGATCGCCACGTCGAAGTAGCGCAGCGGGAAACGTTCGCTGAATGCGACCAGATCCGAGCCTTCCTTCATCGCCGGGGTGATCCCGACCAAGCGTGGGTCAGCAGCGGCCATGTCGCACAGCCACTCGCCAAACACTGCCGAATACTTCGGCCCGCCAGCTTTCTTCGGCGCAGCGGCCGGAGCGTCCAGTGGTTCCAGTTTGGTGATGGCGTGGTAACCGATCGGGTCGACTTCCGCCGGGGCGAAACCCTTGCCTTTCTTGGTGACGATGTGCAGGAACTGCGGGCCTTTGAGGTCACGCATGTTGCGCAGCGTCGCGATCAGGGTCGGCAGGTCATGGCCGTCGATCGGGCCGATGTAGTTCCAGCCCAGCTCTTCGAACAGCGTGCCGGGAACCAGCATGCCCTTTGCGTATTCTTCGGTACGACGGGCGATTTCCCAGGCGCCGGGCAGGCGCGACAGGACCTTTTTGCTGCCTTCACGCATGCTCGCGTAGGTGCGGCTGGAAAGGATCTTCGCCAGATAATTGGACAGGCCGCCGACATTGCGCGAGATCGACATGTCGTTGTCGTTGAGGATCACCAGCATGTTGGCGTTCACTTCCGGCGCGTGGTTCAGCGCCTCGAAAGCCATGCCGGCGGTCAACGCACCGTCGCCGATCACGGCGATTGCCTTGCGATCACTGTTCTGCAGGCGGGCGGCAATGGCCATGCCCAGCGCGGCGCTGATCGAGGTGCTGGAGTGGCCGACGCCAAAGGTGTCGTACTCGCTCTCGGCGCGACGCGGGAAAGCGGCAATGCCGTCCTTCTGGCGCAGCGTGCCCATGCGCTCGCGGCGACCGGTGAGGATCTTGTGCGGATACGCCTGATGCCCGACGTCCCACAGCAGACGGTCGTCCGGCGTGTCGAAGACGTAATGCAGCGCGATGGTCAGCTCGATCACGCCCAGGCCGGCACCGAAATGCCCACCGGTCTGACCGACCGTGTAGAGCAATTCCAGGCGCAACTCATCGGCCAGGGTTTCCAGCTCGGCTTCGCCTAACCGGCGCAGGCCGTCCGGCGTATTCGCGCGGTCGAGCAGGGGCGTGGTCGGGCGCTTGCGGGGAATCTCATGAAACGTCGTGGGCATCAGGCGAATCGTTATAGGTATAGAAGATGCGGCAGTTTACCTGATGCATCGCCCCCTGCCCACGCGTTGGTCTTTTTTGGCGGATTCGCCGTCAGCTGCGGCGCTCGACGATATACCGGGCCAGCTCGCGCAAGGGCTCGGCTGCCGCGTCAAACGGTCGCAGGGCATGCAGGGCCTGATCGCGCAGTTCCAGCGCGTAGGCTTTGGCGGCGTCGAGACCAAGCAGGGCCGGGTAGGTCGGCTTGTCCCGGGCAATGTCGGCGCCCTGGCGTTTACCGAGGGTTTCGGTATCGCTTTCGACGTCGAGGATGTCGTCCTGCACCTGAAAGGCCAGACCGATGGCCTGTGCATAAGTCTGCAGGGCCTTGAGTTCATCCTTTTCGGCACGACCGCTAGCGAGGGCGCCGAGTTTGACGCTGACTTCGATCAGCGCGCCGGTCTTGTGCCGGTGCATCTGTTCGAGGGCTCGTTGATCGAGCTTGAGGCCGACCGAACCGAGGTCGATGGCCTGACCGCCGACCATGCCCGCCGGGCCTGCGGCGTGAGCCAGCGCGGTGACCATTTGCAGGCGGATGTCGCTGCTGCAATCGCTCAGGCGCGGATCGAGCAGGGCGCTGAACGCCAGACTCTGCAACCCGTCGCCGGCAAGAATCGCGCAAGCTTCGTCGAATTTTTTGTGGGTGGTCGGCTGGCCGCGGCGCAGATCGTCGTCGTCCATCGCCGGCAAATCGTCGTGCACCAGCGAATAAGCGTGGATCAACTCGACTGCGCAGGCGGCGCCGTTGGCTTGCTCAGCCTTGCCACCGAGCGCTTCGCACGCCGCGTAGGCCAGCAGCGGTCGCACGCGTTTGCCGCCGTTCATCACGCTGTAGCGCATGGCTTCGTAAAGCCGCGCCAGCTCCGGCAGCGGCGCATTGAACAGGGTTTCCAGCGCTGCGTTGACCCGGGTCTGGCTGCTCGCCGTATACGCCGCAATCATTCTGGCTGTTCCGCGTCGAAGGGTTCCTCGGCGAGTTCGCCATCGCGCTCCAGCAGCACTTGCACCTTCTGCTCGGCTTGCGCCAGCGCTGCCTGGCAGTCACGGGTCAGACCGATGCCCTGCTCGAAAGCGGTCAGCGAGTCTTCCAGCGACAATTCACCGTTCTCCAGACGCTCGACCAATGTTTGCAGGTCGGCGAGGGACTGTTCGAAATCCAGTGCAGCTTTTTTGCGGGCCATGGCGGCGATTTCCGGTTGACGTTAAACCGGCGCGACACTAGCAGATAGGGGGGTTGTGGGCAAATGAGCAGGGCGATGCGCGCCAGAACAAATGATCCTTTGTGCAGGATAAAGATCCCCTATGAATGAAAAGATCCCTTGTGCAGAGCAAAGATCTGGGCTGAATACAAAGATCCCTTGAGAGAACAAATCCCATGTGAAAACAAAGATCCAATGTGAAAACAAAGATCCAATGTGAAAACAAAGATCCAATGTGGCGAGGGGATTTATCCCCGTTCGGCTGCGCAGCAGTCGTAATCAATGCTGACTCGGTAGACCTGGAAATAGGTGCTCGTAGCTTTTGGGGCTGCTGCGCAGCCCAACGGGGATAAATCCCCTCGCCACAGGTGGGCATTGTCAGTGCTAATCCGGATAACGAATTTGATAGCGCGTGCTCCGACCACCTCCCGGTAAGCGTTGCAGGCAGCCTTTCTCCAGCAACTCCGCGAGGTGGCGGGTCGCTGTGGCCTTCGACACTTTCGCCACTGCTTGATATTGCCCGGCACTGATGCCGTGCTCAAAGCCCCGCTCGCCGCCGTCGAGCAGGCGGTTAAGCACTTTGACCTGTTCCGCCGAAAGTTCAGACTCGCGGTGTGCCTGCCAGAAACGCGTCTTGCCCAGCACGCTTTCAATCCGGGTGATGGCTTCTTGCAGACTACGTAGCAACGTTTGCAAAAACCATGTGAGCCACTCTGTGATATCCAGTGTGGCTTTTTGACTCGATTCCAGAATCCGATAGTAGCCGGACCGATCATCCAGAATGCTCGCCGACATGGCGTAGAAACGGATGGCTTGCGCTTCGCCCTGTGCCAGCGCCAGATCAGTGATGGTGCGGGTCAGGCGACCGTTGCCATCGTCAAACGGATGCAAAGTGACAAACCAGAAATGGGCGATGCCCGCGCGTAGCATCGGGTCCAGTGCTGTCTGATGCTGGCTGGCCTCGAACCATTGGAGAAATGGGTCGAGCTGCTGCTCAAGACCTTGGCGAGGTGGCGCCTCGAAATGAACCGTTGGACGATCAATGCGACCCGATACCACCTGCATTGGCTCATCACCGCGCAGCGCACCCACATGCATTGAGCGCGCAGTAAGGCCGGCTTCTTGATCGGGAAACAGCCATTGGTGCCATTCCAGCAGGCGTTCCAGCGTCAACGGTTCGGCAAATCGACGGGTGGCATCAAGCATGAGCTGCGCCAGACCTTCACTGCGTTGACTGACTTTATCGCCGTCGATCAACTCCAGGCCCAAACGTCGCGCCAAGGACGACCGTACGGAGCCAACATTCAGTTGCTCACCTTCGATGGCCGAAGACGTCACGATATTCTGCAAAAGGGCATCCAGTTCGGTCTGAGCCCCCAAAGAATCGCCTACTGAACCGGCCATACCCATCAACTGACCTTGTGCCTGTACACACTCGCGCAACAACGGTGCCAGGCGTTCTGCCTGCCAGTTGAAGTCGGGCCAGTCGGGCTGTTGCCAGATCCAGTGAGCTGCCATTTATACCTGCCGTGAGTCCGTGAGCCGAATAGAAAAGCTATTCGGCTCATTTTGTGAGCCGAATATGACGCCTATTCGGCTCACCGTCCACCGGGTTGGCTGGATTCCCACCGCAAAAGCACATGTATCCGATTGTTAAAAAACCACCGAATCGCTAATCTTCGCGCCTTCTACGACCCTATAGTCACGGGTCTTTCAGACGAAACGCAGTTTCACCGCTGTGAAGTACCGAGGATCGGGTGCAAGGTTTCGTTCAGGCATGGCAGGAGGCATCACATGCGTTCATTTCTTTTGCTGCTGATCGGGTTGGCCTGCGCGCCCGCGCTGCTGGCCGCGCCGAGTGCCGAACTGGCGGAGCCGGTGGGTGGCTGGCGCTATCACGGCTTGCTCGATCGCACGGAAAACCCGCAAGTCGCCTACCCGACGCCGCTGATCGATCGCGGCATCCAGCGCAATCGCACGATGATCCAGGGCCAGCTCAAAGCCATCGGCCATATGCGCCCGCCGCACAGCCTCGCCGTGAATGGCAATCCACTGAATCTGTACACCGACGACCAAGGCCGTTTTGCCCGGCCGTATGCGTTCGGCGCTGGCTCCAACAGTGTCGAGGTGATCAGCGCCGAAGGCCAGTCGCTGAAACGCGTGCAATTTTATGAAGCAAATAACTTGCGCACGCCGGCGCGGATTCGTCTTGTCTTGGGATGGGACGATCCGAAGGCCGAACTCGATCTGCACATTGTCACGCCCGACGGTCAGCATGCCTTTTGGGCGCAGCCGGCGCTGAGCAATGGCGGTGGTCTCGACCCGGATGGTGTCGATGGCCCCGGCCCGGAAATGTTCACCATGACCGCGCCGCTGCATGGCACCTATCTGGTTTACGTCAACTATTGGGGCAACTTCGGCAACGGCGGCTATAACTTCGAGGAGACCAGCAACCAGAACGAGGTGATCACCTCGCAAATCACGCTGGTGCTCAACGAAAACACCGTCAACGAACAACGCGAAACGTTCATCGTGCCCCTGCGGGCGATCGGTGATCTGCTGCTGGTCAAGACTTTCAACTATTAAGCATCCCGCCACGGATGAAATCGGGTTTTGTTAACGATGAGTGATAACACTGTGACTCCAGCTGCCGAAACGCCAGCGACTCCACCTTCCCGCAAATGGCCGTTGCTGCTGGTCGGGCTGTGCCTGGTGGCCGGGGTGGCGGGCGGTCTTGGCTGGTTTTTGCACAAGCCCAAAGCGCCGCCGGCGGAACTGGCCAGTGACAAGCTTGGCTTGAGCCGACCGGATGCCTTGCTGGAAACCCGCTCCTTGAGCCAGTTGCCCAAGGATCTGCTGACGGTGCCGTTCCTCAAAGCCACGCTTACCGAAGATTTCGTCTTCTATTACGAGACCCATGCCGATCGTCTCGGCTTGATCGGCAGCCTGCGCCGGATCATCTACGAGCATGACCTGAAACTGCAGGACAGCCTGATCGAACAGCTTTTCGACCAACCGGCCGATGTCGCACTGTGGCGCGGGGCTGACGGTCGCTTGAAGGATTTTCTGTTGGTGATGGATCGCGGCGGGTTGGCCAAATTGCTTGAGCCATTGGCGAAGGTTGCGCTGGATGACACGCAGCTCAGTCAGATGGGCGAACTCAAGGTCGGCGGCGATAGCGTGCCGCTGTACCAACTGACCTACAACGCCAGCAAAGCCCTGTTGTTCGCCTCTCATGGCGACAAACTGGTGGTGTTGTCCAATCCGGCCAAGTATTACGACCCGGAAAGTGGCGTCTCCGAAGAGTCGGGCCACGTTTCACCACAAGCGCTGGCGGCGTTGCTCAATGGCGAAAAACTCTTCCCTGAGGCGTTCGGTCTGCCGGCGAAAACTCCGGAAACCAAACAGCGTCTGTCGGTGAATTCCAGCGTCCTCGCCATGGGTTATCAGCGCTTCATCCCGAACTTCGCCGGGCTGCGTTTTGACATGGACGACAAGGGCTGGCACAGCTATCTCGCCATGGACGAACTGGAAAACCAACCCGACTTCGACTTCAAACCGGTCTGGCAAGCCATGCCGCTCGGCGCCAGTGCTTGCGTAACCCTGCCCGTGGCTGCCGAGCCGCAAAAGCCATTGCTGGTGAAACTCGGCGCCGAAGAAGCCGTGGCGCAAACCCTCACCGAACACGTGGCCGGCGCGGCGGGCCTGTGCTGGTACGCCGATTCGCGTTTGTACACGCCGCTATTGGTGGCCAGCCTTAAAGATGAGGACAGCAGCAAACTCGACGGCGACCTCGGTAAATTGTTCGGCTCGATGGTCGGAGCGTTCGAAGCCAATGTCGACGAAAACGTCTTCCCGGTGGTCGAGAAACAAGAAGGCCAGAACCACGTCTGGCAGCGTCAGGTCAGCTCCAACTTCGGCCCGTATGCGGCGAAGACTGCGGAGAACCCGGATGCCATTTCCGGCAAGGCGTTCATGAAAGTCAGCCTGGCCCGTCATGGCTCGACGCTGCTGTTTTCCCTCGACGACAAACTCGTCGACAAAGCCCTCGGCACCCTCGACAAGCGCTTCCCGCCAATGGCCGACGTGCTGCCCAAAGATGTGCTGATGCCAATCTACTTCGGCCCGGATTCGATGGCGCAGTTGATGCAGCAGGAAACCCTCGACAGCCTGCCGCAGGACATGGAACCGGTGTTCTACAACGCCGCGCAAACCTACCTGATCCCGAAACTGCGCACCCTCGGCGGCTACGGCAAATATGCGCTGACCCTGCCTGAAGGCAGCGAGCCCGACGGCCACTGGCAATGGCTGCCGCTGGAATGGAAAGCGCTGTGACCGCACTGATCCGCAGCCTCGGCCTGCTCGCGCTGTTACTCAGCGCGGGCGCCCGCGCCGTTGAAGCACCTGCACTGGATCCGGCGCAATCCCAGGTGTTTCGCGCCTGGTTCGTGCGCATCGCCCAGGAGCAACTGAGCCAGGGTCCGAGCCCGCGCTGGTATCAGCAGGATTGTGCCGGGCTGGTGCGCTTTGCCGCCAACGAAGCATTGAAAGTCCACGACGACAAATGGCTGCGCAGCAATGGTCTGTCCAACCGCTATTTGCCGCCGGAATTGTCGCTCAGCGATGACCAACGCAAGCTCGCCCAGCAATGGCAGCAGGGCGGCGGCAAGGTCGGGCCGTACGTCAATGCGATCAAACTGATTCAGTTCAACAGCCATCTGGTCAGCCGCGACGTGTCGCAGGCGCGACCCGGTGATTTGATGTTTTTCGATCAGGGCGACGACCAGCACCTGATGATCTGGATGGGCCGCTACATCGCCTATCACACCGGCACCACCACCCCGACTGACAACGGCATGCGTTCGGCAAGCCTGCAGCAACTCATGACATGGAAGGACACCCGATGGATACCCGACGCAGCCAACCCCAACTTCATCGGCGTCTATCGACTGAACTTTCTCTCCCAATGACCGGTGCCCGCATGTTGCGACTCTGTTCCCGAATTCCTTTGCTGCTGGCGCTGTTGCTGCCAATGGCCACCGTCAGCGCCGAAGATTCGGTCGAGCCGAGCGGCTATACGCCGGTGTCTGGTGAAAGCTTTTTCCTCCTGGCCGACAGCAGTTTCGCCAGCGACGAACAGGCAATGGTGCGCCTCGAAGCGCCGGGCCGTGATTACCGTCGTTTCCGTATGGAACCGTATGGCGGCGCCGACATTCGTGTGTACCGCATCGACAAGCCGCTGGATTTCCTCAAGCGCCAGAAGAACCTGCACCGCGTGGTCAGCGACGGCCAGTTCAAGGGCGAAGGTCTGTCCAACACCCTCGCGTACCTGTGGGACAACTGGTACCGCAAATCCCGTCGGGTGATGCAGCGCGCGTTCTCTTATGAGTCGCGCAAACAAGTCACCGAGGAAGTGCCGGAACTGAAGATGGGCAACGCCATCGCCGCACCGACACCGTACGACGCGCAGCCGCAATTTGCGCTGATTCCGGGTCTGCCGGTGGTCAGCCAGTTCCGTTATCCGTTGTGGCAGGCCAAGCCGATTGAGCCTCCGGCCGGGGTCAATCTGGCCGGTTCTTCCAGCGACTTCGTCAGCGTCGCGCCGGGCAACGTTTACATTCCGCTGGGCAATCTGAAACCGGGTCTGTATCTGGTCGAAGCGCTGATCGGCAAGTACCGCGCGACCACCATGGTGTTCGTCTCCAACACAGTCGCGGTGAGCAAGATTGCCGGCGATGAATTGCTGGTCTGGGCTGCGCGCAAACACGAAGGCAGTTCGGTGCCGAAGGTCAATGTGCTGTGGACCGATGGTCTCGGCGTGATGAGCAGCGGCGCGACTGATGCCGACGGTTTGCTGCGGCTGAAACACGTCAGCCCTGAACGTTCGTTTGTGATCGGCGAGGACGAAGAGGGCGGCGTGTTCGTCTCGGAAAATTTCTACTACGACAGCGAAATCTACGACACCAAACTGTATGCCTTCACCGACCGGCCGCTGTATCGCCCGGGTGATTGGGTGTCGCTGAAAATCGTTGGCCGCGAGTTCAAGAATGCGCGGGATTCAGTGTTGCCGGGGGCGGCGGACGTTAACGTCAGCGTGCTGGATGCGACGGGTACCGAGTTGCAACACCTTGATCTGAAACTGGATTCGAAGGCCGGCACTCAGGGCCGCTTCCAGTTGCCGGACAACGCGGTGGCGGGCGGTTACGAGATTCGTTTCAACTATAAGGATCAGGCCTACAGCAGCGCTTTCCGCGTGGCGGAATACATCAAGCCGCACTTCGAGATTTCGCTGAATCTGGCCAAACAGGATTACCGCACCGGCGAGCCGGTGAAGGGCAGTCTGCTGTTGCTCTACCCGGACGGCAAACCGGTGGCCAACGCCAAGCTGACCCTGAGTTTGCGCGCCCAGCAATTGTCGATGGTCGACAATGAACTGCAATACCTCGGGCAATTTCCGGTGGAGCTGACCAGCACCGAACTGACCACCGACAGCAAAGGCAACGCGACCCTCGATCTGCCGGCCGCCGACAAACCGAGCCGTTACATGCTCACCGTGTTTGCCAGCGATGGCGCGGCGTATCGGGTCAAGACCACCAAGGAAATCCTCATCGACCGTGGCGCCGCAAGCTTCCGCTTGAGCGCGCCGCAACGCTTCAGTGCGGTCGGCGACAAGGTTGCGTTCAGCTACGCCAACGAGGGCGGCACCGAGCAAAGCAAAGCGGTGACGCCGAGCACGTATGGCTGGGTGCGCCTGGAAGACCAGAGCACCGGCGAAGGCAAACTCGCAGCGACGGATAAGGGCTTCAGTCTCGCTTTCGAACGTCCGGGCACTTACAACCTGACCTTGAAAGACCAGCACGGTCGCGTCCTTGGCGCCACCGGGCACTCGGTCACTGGCGACGGTGTGAAAGCGGTGCCGGGCACCGTGGAAATCATCCTCGACAAGCCTGAGTACAAGGCCGGCGATGAAGCGCTGGCGCTGATCACTTTCCCGGAACCGGTCAGTGATGCTCTGCTGTCGCTGGAGCGCGACAAGGTCGAAGCCACCGCGCTGCTGGCCAAAGGCGGCGACTGGCTGAAACTGGAAAAACTCAGCGACACTCAATACCGCGTGCGCATCCCGGTGAAAGACAACTTCGCACCGAACCTGACCTTCTCGGTGCTGTACACCAAGGGCGGGCAGTACAGCTTCCAGAACGCCGGGATCAAGGTTGTCGCGCCGCAAATCGACGTAGCAATCAGCACTGACAAAGCGGTGTATCTGCCGGGCGACACGGTCACGGTTGACCTGACCACGCAGTTCGCCGGCAAAGCAGTCCCGGCGCACCTGACCGTCAGCGTCGTCGACGAAATGGTCTATGCGCTGCAACCGGAAGTGGCGCCGACCATCGACCAGTTCTTCTATCACCCGCGCCGTAACAACGTGCGCACCAGCGCCAGTCTGTCGTTCATCAGTTACGACGTCGCGTTGCCGGGCAGCCCCGGCGCACCGGGCAAAGCCAACCGCAGCGAACGTGGGGTAAAAGTGCTGGAGCGTCCGCGTCGTGAAGACGTCGACACCGCCGCGTGGCAGCCGGAGTTGTTGACCGGTGCCGACGGCAAAACCCGCTTCACCTTCAAGATGCCGGACTCGCTGACCCGCTGGCGCATCACCGCCCGCGCCATCGCCGATGACGGTCAGGTCGGGCAGAAGAAGCAGTTCGTGCGTTCGGAAAAACCGCTGTACCTGAAGTGGAGCGGCCCAAGCAAATTCCGCAAAGGCGATCAGCCGCAACTCGGTGTGTTCGCCTTCAGTCAGGCCGAGAAACCGGTGAAAGCTGAACTGGTCACCCACTACGCTGGCGCCGAGCAGCGACTGCCGGTGACCCTGAACAACGGCATCAATTACCTGCCGCTGCCGGCATTCGCCTTGGCTTCTGGCGAGTGGACGGCCGAACTGGTACAGGACGGTAAAACCGCCGACTCCCTCGCCGTGCGCCTGAGTGCGACCGGTGATGGTTGGCAAGTGACGCAGACGCAAAACCTCGATGTCGCCAGCGGCGATATCGCGCTGAGTCTGCCGGCAGATGCCACGGATATTCGCCTGCGCCTGGATGACAGTCCGCAAGCGTTGTTCCGTTCGGCCCTCGATGATCTGCTCAGTTATCCATTCGGCGGCGTCGAGCAGACGGCCAGCCGTCTGTTGCCGTTGAGCATTGCTTATCCATCGCTGGCGTCGAACCCGCAGATCCGCGATCGCTTGCGCCTGATCATGCAGAACAGCCGTTTGCGTCTGGTGCAAATGGCCGGGCCATCGGCGAGCTTCACCTGGTGGGGTTACGACGGTGAGCCGGATGCGTTCCTCACGGCTTACGCCTATTACGCCGACTTCAATGCCAGCCAGGTGCTGGAGCTGAGCTTGCCGCCGGAGCACTGGCAGCGCGTGCTGGAGGTTTACGCCAAGCAAGCGCCGAACACACCGTTGCTGCAACGGGCGTTGATTCTGTCGTTCGCCAAGCAGATGCATCTGCCGGTGAACACGCTGCTCAGTGGTTTGATGGACGATCTGGCCAAGGCTGGTGAAGGCAACGCCGAGACACTGATGGACGATGGTCAGGACAGTCTGGTAATGAGCGATCCGGATTCGGCGCTCGGTCTGGCAGCGGCGCGGGTGCTGACCGCTTCGTTGGCCACGCAGTCGAAAGTGGCCTTGCCGGAAGCGTTCAATCGTCAGGTGACTGCTGCGCAACAGCGTCTGTCGGTCAGTTCGCAGCCGTTTGCCGAAGCGCTGAACCTGTCGCTGCAACCGTTCGATCAGGCACGTGCGCAAGCATTGCTGCAACGCCTGCTGCCGCAACAATCGACCTTGGAACGTGCGCTGGCGCTGACCTGGCTGCAACGCAGCATCGCCCAGGCTTCGCCGACCATCGCCCTGACGCCGGGTGAAGGCTGGAAGAAAAACTACGGTGCCAGCGGCGAGATGTACTGGACCTGGCAAGGCGTCACGCCAGTGCCGAGTGTGCTGACCGTGTCGGGCACGCAAGAACGTCCGCTGCGTGCGGCGCTGAGCTTCCAGACTCAGCAACCACCGGTCGATCCGATGGCCGTGACCATCACCCGTCGCCTGTCGCGACTGGTGCCGGGCGATGAAGCATTCACGTTCAAACTGGAGCCGGTCGGGAGCAAACCGCTGTCCAGCGACAGCCTGTATCTGGACGAAGTGATCCTCACCAGCAAAGCGCCGAAACCGCTGCGCTACGGCATGCTTGAAGTGCCGCTGCCACCGGGCGCCGATGTCGAGCGCACAACGTGGGGCATCAAGTTGCAGGGCAAGGATGGCACCGAGCCGACCGCGCTGGAGAAGGCGCGTTTCGAACCGGGTCAACTGGCTTACGCGGTGCCGGTCGATGCGTTGAGCGGCGAGTTGCGCTTGCGCCATCTGGTGCGCTTCTCGCAGAAAGGCCAGTTCAACTTGCCGCCGGTGCGCTTCACCCAGGTGTACGCGCCGCAGCATCAGGCCCAGGAAGCGAAAGCCGCCCTTGGTCAGGTCACGGTCAACTGACATGAGCCGGCCGCTGCTGTGGCTGCTGATGTGTGTGATTCCTGCGCTGGCGACGGCGCAGGATGAGCCGTTGCGCGTGGCCTATAAGGGCGAGTTGTTGTCGCTGAATCAGACACAACTGATCGCCCGTGAACCGTTACCGTCTTCGCTGGATACGCCGCTGGGCAGCCTGTGGAAGTTGTTCGTTTACGCATGGCTGATGGATACCGGCGCGCGGGAACCGGCGTATGAATGTCGCGGGCAATCGAAGGAAGAGGTTTATTGCTGCGCGGCGGGCGGCAGGATCGAGCGTGATCAGGCGCTGGTGAAATCCTGCGGTTTGTATTTCGAACCCGCGCGGTTGGGCATTGCGGCGGCGGATTGGCGAACGTATTGGCAGGCGCGACAGGCGCCGTTGTGGCTGCTGGATTTGCCTTCGGTGCAACCGGCGCAACGCGTCTCCGTGGTCGAGTTGCTGAAAGTCTTGGCCACTTTGCCGGCGCAGGATCAGGCGCGTCGAGTGCTGCTCGATGTGGTGCTGAACGCGGCTGACGGCAATGTTGTCGGTGAACTGGGCGGGCGTCTGCGGGTGAAAACCTGGAGTTGGCTCGGCGATCAGGATGCGCAATCGCGGCAGGGTGGATTTGCCGGTTGGACGGCGGATGGCTCGCCGGTCTGGGCAGGCGGGCGTGGCACCAGTCAGATGGTTTTGCGCCATTACGGTCAGGCACTGGCGACTGTATTGCCAGCGGCATGGCCGGCGGAAGCGGGGCGTTGTGTTGAAGTCGGGTTGTTCTCGCGCTATCCGGTTACGCGGGTTTTGACTGGCGAGCGGGTGGCAACTTCCGGCCCGTTGCAGGGCGACTACCGCGTCGAATTCGCCAACGGTAATGCGCTGGATATCCACAGCGACGGCGAACTGTTTCTGCTCAACGACAAACTCGTCGCAAGGCTGGATCGCGAAGAGTACGTCGCCCGAGTGCTGGAGCGCGAAGCCAGACCTGAACCCGCCGAAGCGGCCAAAGCCCTCGCCGTAGCGATCCGCACGTATCTGCTGCAAAACGCCACGCGCAACGGCGATTGCCTGAGCATCGACGACAGCAGCACTCGGCAACGCGTCGCACCGCGCCCGGCCTCCGCCGCATCTCGCGACATCGCCGCATGGACGGCAGACCTGGTGTTGGCCGGCAGCACCGTCACCTATCACTCCGATCAACCCGGCCCGGACAAACTCGCCTGGCAACAAGCCGTCGAGCAAGCCAATGCCGGTCAGCGCTACGACGCGATTCTGCTGCACGCTTATCCGCGCGCCAGCCTCAGCCGTTGGGACAACCCGGTGGCTTCCTGCGAAGCGCTGCCCGCCGCGCAAGACTGGCTGCAAAAACAACGTCGCGGCTGGCGCCCGAAGCTGGAAAGCGAAACCGGCTACAACGAAGTCAGCACATTCGCCGTGTGCAAACTCGCCTTCGGCCGGCCCTTCGTCGACCGCGAACGCCAACGCATCTACGTGCGCGGCGTACTGAGCCAGCAGGATCGCCTCGACCTGACCCACGAATATCTGCACCTGGCCTTTGAAGCACACCCCAACGGCCAGGATGAAACCTACATCGAAGGGCTCGCCCGTCACCTTTTGCTGGAATAGACCATGACACTTCGTTATCCACAGGTCTTGCTGCTGCTCTGCACATTGACCGCGCTAGCGCCGGCGATGGCTGCCGACAGCGTCAAACTCGACACCCCGGTCGGCGGCTGGCGCAGTGGCGCACCGGAAGGCGAGGGCGAAAGCTTTCGCCAGACCGTCAACTACCCGGCCTCCTCGGTCAACACCCCGGTCGGCCAGGCCAACACCGCACGCATCAGCGGCCAGATCAAAGCCACACCGAAGAGCAATGAGCCCGGGCGATTGATCGTCAACGGCGTCAGCATGCCGCTGAAAATCGATGACAGCGGCCACTTCGATCGTCCGTTCTCCTTCCCCAACGGCAGCAACAGCGTCGAAGTGCGCAGCCCCGACGGCCAGCAACGCCATCGCACGCAATTCCTCAACACCAGCGGCGGCGCCACCCCGGCGAAACTGCGCGTGCTGCTGTCATGGGACAGCGACGGCACCGACCTCGATCTACACCTCGTCACCCCCGACGGCGCACACATCTGGTACGGCAACCGCGTCGCGCCTAACGGTGCCGCGCTCGACGTCGACGTCACCACCGGCTACGGCCCGGAAATCTTCGCCATGCCAGCGCCGATCAAGGGCCAGTATCTGGTGTACGTGAATTACTACGGCGGCGGCTATCGCGGCGACGAGGACGGCGTCGATGAAGCGGTGCAACCGCTGACCACCGCGCAGGTGACGGTGATTACCGAGGAAGGCACGCCGAGCGAGAAGATGGAGACTTTCCTCGTGCCGATGCGCGCGGTGGGGGAGCTGACGCTGGTGAAGTCGTTCAGTTATCCGTGAATCAACGGATCAGTCAGGAAAAACACCGCACAGCGCATTACCTTCGTAACCGTGAACGATCGGCCCCAGCACCATCAGTGGGCCACAGGCGTAGAGCGGGGATGGCACTGATTGTCGGGTGTTAAGCAAAACAGTCTCCTCCCCGAACTCGTCACTGCCGAAGGATTGCTCGGAGTACGAGTGGCAAACCGGTAGCTTCAACGGCACCGGAATCACCAGCGCCCAGACAGTGATTCCGCACCATTCGCGGGTGGGTGCCGATGTTGCTGTTCGGGTGATTTGTGGGGTGATTGAGCGGTAGCTTTGCGCTCTGTAAGCGTCGGTTTTCAGTGTGACTTTTTCTGGCAGGGAGATGCCTACCCCGACACATCCGGTCAAGCAAAGGTACAGGGTTGTTGCGGCAACGGATTTCAGTCGTGAACTCGGAGTGTGGGGGATCAATTGCTAACTTCCTTGTGGAGCGTTTCTCGGATTTAAAGCCCGGCCAGCTGCGTTGGACAGCTAGTTAAAAGGGTTTTTACGCCAGACCCAGATACAACGAGCGCAACGTCTGAACACGGTTGCGCCCCTGATGCTTGGCGCCGTACAGCGCCTGATCCGCCTCCGACAGCAGGCGCGACAGGTCGTAACCGGATTCGCGGGTGGTGACCACGCCGATACTGACGCTGAGCAGCCCCGGTTCCAGGATGGAGAGCCGGGCGAAGGAGAGACGGATTCGCTCGGCAATCTCCAGTGCAGTCGGCTCATCGCATGCGCAGAGCAGACAGGCAAACTCCTCGCCACCGATGCGGCCGAACACATCCTCTTTGCGCACGCTTTTCATCAGGACTTCGCTGAACGCGATCAACGCTTGATCGCCGACAGGATGGCCGTAGGTGTCGTTCAAACGCTTGAAGTGATCCAGATCGCAAAGGAGCAACGCCGCCGGTTCGGCCCGCTGCTGACAGCCGTCCAGCAAGTGACTGGCGTGCTGCATGAACGCGCGACGATTGCCTATGCCGGTCAACGGATCGCTGAACGCCGCGGCCTTGAGCTTGAGTTCGGCGCGTTCCTTGACCATCGCCAAGGTGATGTAAGCAATGCCGATGACATACAACATCGACTCGAACAGCATGAACGAGAAAAACGGCACGCCTTCGCCACTGCCCAGCAAGGCTTTGGTCACCGGCAGCCCGTCATCGGTCGCGCTGCGCACCGCATAAAAAATGGTGTGCAAAACAGTCAGCACCAACGCCGGCATGAACGCAATCTCTAGGCTGTGACGGTTGCGCCAGAGTTCCAATGTCGTCAGCACGCCATACCCGAATGCCAGCAGAGAGTAGATCAGCACTCGATTCGCCATCGAGTCGTAAAAGGCGGGCATCAGGCACAACAGCAGCCAGACCACAGAACCCGCCAAAATGCCCGGCAGGTAAGGTTTGCGACCCATCAGCGTGCGCATGGCCGTCCAGTTCATCGCGGCGCTGAGCAACAGAACAATGTTGCCGAAGATGATCGGAACGAAATCCACCCCGCGATCCCGCCAACTCACCAGCACCACGCCCAGCGCGCCCAACAGCATCATGCTGCCAAGGTAGGCCAGCGGCGGCTCGCGGGTTTCGCGATACCAGGCGTGCAGCGTCAACAGTCCCATCAAAAAGAAGACGAAGACGGAAACGACCAGCAGGGTCGGGATATGCAGGGCCATTCCATGGATTCCCGTGTGGCTCAATACCGGAATCCGGCCGGGGTCGGGGATGCGGGTAAAAACAGAGGGGTGGTTATGAGGCGGGATTTAGCACTGTGGGGGTTGGGTTTGGCAAGTGTTGGCGCGTGGACTTGAGGATTGTCTAAACCATGCAATGGGCAGCAGAGCAATTGTGAAACAGCAATTGCCCTGTTTCGCTCTAGCGTCAGGCCGCCATGTTTGGACTGAAGCTGCTGGAAGTCAGGCGTTCGATTGCAATCCCCAGAGCTTGATCGTCAAATAGTTTGTTTTTCCGCGCCGCAGCACTGGAGCCACCCTCCCAATTCATCAGCGCTTCGCGTAAAGCTGGAAGGGTTGGCGCAACACCATCATGAATCAGCAACCAGTCGACAGTCGCGAGCAGCTCCATGCCAAAAGGTGATTCAAAGCCATCAATCAATTCAGCCGTGCGCTCTAAAGCTTGGGAGTATTCCTTGGCTTCAGTCTTGAGGTAGGTCTGCAAGAAGGCTTTGCGATCTTGATCAAACCAAATTACATCGGTGATTCCGGCATCACTGATGCGCTTGTCGCAATGTAGATAGCTGCCGTCCAGGTTGTTGAGCAGATGTTCTAATCGATTGGCGTACGGGCCGAATTTACCAGCAACGAATTTGAGATCCAGCGGGTTCTCAGTATTAGGAAGTTTCACGATTGCGCGCTCAAGAAACCAGGCCAGTTTCTGAATCTCGAGCAGGCTGCATTCCATGCCCAGAACCCAATAGCGTCGAACCAGTTCTGCAATCAGCGCCCGTGCCGGAGTGAGTTGCTCAACTCCGTTGCGTTTAGCGACATTCAGGTACTGATTGGAGGGTTCGAACACCAATACATCCACATCCAGATCGTCCAGCACCTCAACGATTTGCTCACGCACTTCAGGCCACTTCAACCCACCATTACCTGCACCTAGCGGCGGGACGGCGACGGACTTCACATCGTTTTCTATCAAGAAGCGACGCAGATCATGCAGTCCCTCGATTATCCACGCCATTTGCGACGGAGAGCGCCAATGACGCTTGGTAGGGAAATTCACGATCCAGCGCGGGCCATCGAGTTCATCGGTGGCCGTCACATGCATCTTGCCGGTTTCCACTTCACCAGCCTTGCACGCGGCTGCATACAGTCGGTAATTCTGCGCAAAGCGTTCTTTGAACATCAAAGCGATGCCTTTTCCCATCACACCCACGGTGTTCACCGTGTTAACGAGGGCTTCGGTCTTGGCTTCCAGAAGGTTGCCTTGGGTAAATCTGATCATTGGAAATACCATTTGGGGCGCGCATGGACCGGCAACGTCAGGCCTCTAGCTTCAACGTCTGCTTCTATGCGTACTTTCATTGCATCGTTGTGGCACATGATGCCCAGTAGTCCCGTAATCGGTAAGTGATGGTGAATCAGCGCCTCAGCCTGATAACGCTCCATTTTGCGAGGATCATCAGGATCGCGCTTGAAGTCGCGTCGTTGAAGGATAGACCAGTCGATCTGGTTGAGATCCGCCAGATCGCTGTAATAGTCTGTCCAATTTGGGTAAGCATGTGCGTTTGTGAAGACAAACGGTAGGCCCAGCTCTACAACGCGATAAAGGCTGGAGACGAGAATGACGATCTCGTCGTTGGTGCGTTGCTGAACGCTCCAGCCTGAATGAATGTTCTGCATCATTACCGAGAAGGGCGTGAAGTAGAAGGGCACGTAGTCGGCCAGAACGCCTTCGGGTGCGATAGGCACCTGGCGTGAACGGCGTTTGTCGATCAAGTCGACGTTGCCGATGTTCACGTACTGAGGTGCCTGTACTTCCGAGTTCGCGCAATGCAGACCGTTATCCAGAATCCAGGGCAGGTTATCGCGATGGACGATACGCCAAATCAGAGCCTTCTCTGGATTCAGGTTGGTGTAGTTCATTGATAAAACATTCTCTGGTTCACGCCCGTGAGCACCTTAACACCGGCCGCCTGCATCTTTGCCACGCAAAGCGCATCGACTTCTTCGTTCGGCGTGAAGATTTTGAAAAACTCGGTGGGTTTAACAATTCCGGGCGCGAGACACTCCGCCATGCAGATGCTCTTGCAGTGTGGGTCTTGGTATTCGCGACTATTCATCACGTCCCACTCGATAGCTTCAAATCCCTGTTCGTAATCGAGTAACTGAATAGAGTCGCCAGCCAAAGGGTGGCGGGGGACGATTTTCCAACCGTTTTGCTTGGCCGTTGACCTGTACACCGAGATCAGTACGAACTGGGCTTTCGGCTCGCGGCGTTGGACGGCCCCTTCAAAAGGGTTTCCAGCAAACCAATGGAAAGGAACCGTTTCTTGGTAAGCCCGCCAGAAAAACGACAACTTCCCTTGCTGCTGGACGCAAATCTCTTCCCAGATGCTGCGCAGAGGTGAATCATCTCCCGACAACAGGCAGTCCTGTATGCGCTGGAGATCACGGATACAGCCCAGAACCAGGCGGTGAGTGAAAGCCTCCCCTCGGTCATGGGCGATACTGTGCTCCGAGAGTTTGCACTGCCTGTTCATCCATGACATTCCTGTCTGATGGTCATTGGTAGATGTGTTCGTCCGCCAAGGTTGATGAAGTCCTGCCGGCCACCCTTTGCATTCGACTTGACCAGTACACGCTGTAGTAACGGCCTGAAGAGAATGACCAATAGTTGACAGTGCTTTCAGCCGTTAACAGACGTTCTATCCAAGGTCGAAAGAGTAGACATAAAAGCCTGATTTTTCCGAATGCCGGGCAGCATAGAGCTAGTTCTCATGAAAGAAGTTTTTTAAGCCTGCAATTATATTGTCTACATCGCCTTTCTCTACAGATGGTAAGTTAATCGTTTGGCGAACCCTGGGGAGTCCCCGGTGGGCGATATTTCCTCTTGCCTCGCCAAAGGCATTGAGCATGATTATTAAGCCTTGGTCTAATTCATCCAGCTCATAACCCAATATGAACGCAGAGAGCTTAAAACTTTCACCTTTAATGCCATTATTTTTGCTTAAGGCCTCTTCCGCTCTGGTTATAGCCTCGTCAACTTTTCCAAAAAAGCTCGCTTCTTTAAATTGATACTCTTTGGGTAGGGTTATATCGAAAAAGGAGCATAGTCGATAAGCCCAAGGAACAGAGGAGATATTCGGTCGAGGGTTAATTTTTACTTGAGTCTTAAGAATGTCTAAATGATTCCTTGCTTTACGCTCTAAATAGTCCTCAATTTCTGCGTGGACCAGAAAGCGGAACGCAGCTAAATACTCTGTGTCGGCGGTAAAAGACGAAAAGTCCGTAATCTCATGCTGCAGTTGCTGAGTTATAAATTTTGCTTCAAGAGAAGCGCAGTTCTGCGCCAAGTCCTGAAAATAAACACTGACTGGCATTTAGCGAATCCTTGCGTTGCCTTCCTCGTATTTGCTTCCCATTGCCTCTGCTAAGCTTCTGCCCCATAGATTCATACGGGTAAAGGTGGCCTCGCGAGTCTTGGTTGTTTTCTCAACAGCCTCTCTAAATTCCGGCTTAAGGCAAACTTGCTCGAACAGACCTATAACATCTTCAGAGTGATCGACAGCCCATTGGGCTACGTGATCTTCAGCAAAGCTTCTAGCGATTGAGTCGAAAATGGCACGATTAATACGCCGTTCGTATCCTCTTTCGCTATATTTCTTGAATGCGTACTTTCCAAAAATTGTATGTGCGGTCCGCAACGCAAGATCGAGCCGAGAAAGCTTTTGCGCGAGCTCCTGGGACAACATGTCCCAGTTCGATTCGTAGTGGTTAGTAACATGGTCGAGAAAACGCTTCAGATTTCCATCGTAAGTTTCAAGAAATGAGTCAAAGGCGATGAATCGCAAGACCAGTTCTGAGTCGCGCATTCGCTTATCAAGCTTGTCGCCAAAAATCTTTTTGAAGGCATCACTGCCGAATATATATTCATCAATTGCGTCCAGCAGTTTTCCTCCTACGAGCGCTTTTCTTAATTCTTGAGGCGACAGCTGTAAACTTCCACTATTTAGTCGATAAAACATAGCATAAAGGAAGTTTTCGTCTTGCCAATTTCTAACAATTGTCGCTCGAATGGTACTGTTCTCAAAGTAGTCTCTATCTTGGAATGGTAGTGTTTCGAATTTTACCCCGTTAAGATCTTGCCGAAGATCGAGTCCGCGCAATGTCAGCTCTCCGGACATAAATTCCATAACGGCGACCAATCGTTGCTTTCCATCGATTACCAGGAAATGACCGCGGTTTTCCTTTGCTTCTGCGAGGACGATATTGGGGATGGGGACGCCGACAATGATAGATTCGATGAGCCGACTTTTACGTATGTCGTCCCATGCCTCGCGACGCTGGAAAGTTGGGTTGAGAATTATATTTTTTCGAGAGATTTGTTGATAAATAGTTCCTATTGTCCAATCGGCATTCATCACTACTGCGTTTCTATAATCAATATTCTGATCTAGGTCGTTTTCGTCTTCTTGCTGATCAACAGGTGCTATGTCTTCAAAAAAAGGGACGTCATCGTTCATTTTCATAATCTGATCCATCTGGCATTAACTCATAGGTTAGCATCACATCCCCATCAGCAAAGCGCCTTCGGTTAAGGTTTTTAACGTATGCCAAGCATTCGTTGATGCGATTTATATGGTCTCAGGCATCGCGCAAACCGGATTCATTAAAGTCGGTTGCCGATTTCAACATCTTTAGAATCACCAAGGCAAAGGCACGGCTCTTGGTCTCGTTATCCAGCACTTCCAGCGACAGTTTCTCGTGGTCGGTCATTGCATCCAGTACGGTGTCCAGCACGCGCTTGGGGAACAGTCCGTGCATCACTTGATCCTCTGAGTGGTTGTTCACTTGTGCCATCACATCTTCCTGGCGGCTGATGCGCTGGGCGATACCGGTGAGGAACTGCAACTGGTCGTCATCGCTCACCTCTGCACCGAAGATATCGTTCAGCGCCTCAATGATTTCCGACAAGCGCTTTTTCTCCGGGTCATGGGGCTTGCCGCTGCCCACATCACTGCCAGGTTTGAGGGTGTATTCGCCTTCTTCCTCGTTCAGCCGTAGTTGGTGTTCGGCGCGTTTGCTCAGGCGGTAATGGCTCAGTTGAAGCTCGCCCACATCCACGTCGTCTTGTTGCAGGCGATCCACGCCCAGCAGAGGATGCAGGTGCTTGGCGTACACGCAGAGTTGCTCAAGTTCGCGGTCCTCATATGGCACGATCTGCGAGAGGAACTCGTAAAGGCGCACGAAGCTCTGCAGATTCTTTCGGAAGAGGTCAAGTTCATCGATCTGCTCGCCGGCCTCTTTCAGTGCGTGCTCGGCTTTTTTCAGGCCTGTACTGTCGCCGTTAGCTTCGGCCGTGCGCTTGAAGTCCAGCGCCTGTTGGCGTGACTCCACCGAGAAGGCGTAGCGCTTGGCGAAGCGCTCCTTTGCCGGAGTGCAGTAGTAGCTGAGCTTGCTGGCCGCCGCCTTGGGGTCGAAGAAGGCCATGGCGAACGCCTCGACCTCCTGCCAGTGGTAGATCCCTTCGGCATCCAGCTTCTTCTGCAGGTCATAGATGATCTGCGGGTCGGTGACATCGGTCAGCTCGGCCTTGGTGTAGTACGGTAAGAAGGCGTCGAGGATATCCTGCGGCTCGTTGAAGAAATCGAGGATGAAGGTTTCCTTGCTGTCACCGAAAGTGCGGTTCAGCCGCGATAGGGTCTGCACGCAGTCCACGCCTTGCAACTTCTTGTCCACGTACATGGCACACAGCTTTGGCTGATCGAAGCCAGTCTGATACTTGTTGGCTGCGATCATTACGTTGAAGTCTTGGGTGTCGAACGCCACTGCCAGGTCGCGACCATTCAGGCCAGGGTTGAGCAGGCTGCTGCTTTCCGTCACCTCTTCGGGGATCACCTCATCCGGTAGCACGCTGCCGGAGAACGCCACCAGCGGGTGCACATCGTTGTAACCCATTTGCTGTACATAGGCTCTCACGGCCAACTGGTAACGCACCGCTTCCTGGCGGCTGCTGGTCACCACCATGGCCTTGGCCTGGCCATTGAGCAGATTGCGGATATTGGCGCGGAAGTGCTCGACGATCACTTCAACCTTTTGATTGATGTTGTATGGATGCAAGCGCACCCAGCGCGCTAGCTTGATGCGCGCCTTCTTACTGTCCACCTCGTCGTCTTTGCCATCCGGGTGGGCGATCTTCCAGGCAGTGCTGTAGGTGGTGTAATTACGCAGCACGTCGAGAATGAAACCCTCCTCGATAGCCTGGCGCATGGAATACAGATGAAAAGCCTCTGGCTTGTTGCTGGAACTGGCCGGCAGCGTGGGGTCGGCCGGGCGACCGAACAGCTCCAGGGTCTTGGCCTTGGGCGTGGCGGTGAAGGCGTAGTAACTGATGCGCTCATTCGGTTGGCGCGCCTGCACGGCGGCGTCCAACAACTCTTCGGCGCTGACTTCCTCGGCGTCCAGCGCATCGCTGCCTAGAATCTGTTTCAGCTTGCTGGCTGACGAGCCAGTTTGCGAGGAATGCGCCTCGTCAGCGATTACCGCATAACGCCCGCTAGCCAGCTTGGGGTACTTGTCTAGGGCATCGAACAACGCCGGAAAAGTCTGAATGGTGACGATGATGATGCGCGTCTGCTCAGCCAGCGCCTGAGCCAGTTGTTCCGACTTGCTCTGGCTGCCGACATCACGACTGATCGGTTTGACCACGCCCTGGGCGTGCTCGAACTGGTAGATGGTGTTCTGCAACTGGCTATCTAACACTGTGCGGTCGGTGACCACGACTACCGAGTTGAATAAGCGTTGGCCGGTACTGTCGTATAGTGACGCCAGTTGATGCGCAGTCCACGCAATGGAGTTGGACTTGCCAGAGCCGGCGCTGTGCTGGATTAAATAGCGCTTGCCAGGTCCTTCGGCGTGGGTGGTGTTGACCAGCTTGTTGACTACTTCCCATTGGTGGTAACGCGGGAAGATCATCGTTTCCTTGGTAACCAACTTGCCGTCGAAGCCTTCGCTGGTTTTTTTGTCCAAGTGCATAAAGCGTCCCAGCACCTTGAGCCAGGCATCTGGTTGCAATAGCCTTTGCCACAGGTAGCCGGTGGCGTACTGGCTGTCGTCGTCAGGCATTGGGTTGCCAGCACCGCCTTCCTCACTGCCGAGGTTAAAGGGCAGGAAGAAGGTGTCCTTGCCCGCCAGTTTAGTGGTCATCGCAACCTCATTCTGCCCTACGGCAAAATGCACCAACGCGCCACGCTTGAAGGTCAACAGTGGCTCAGGCTTGCGCGTCAGCGGGTCTTTAGCGGGGCGATCGTAGCGGTACTGGCGCTTGGCGTTTTCCACCGACTGCTTGAATTCGCTTTTTAACTCCATCGTGGCAGTGGGTATACCATTGACGAATAACACCAGATCCAGCCGTGGATTGTAACTCTGCCCGTTACTCCCAGACTCACGCGCATGCGGTGAGTAGGAAACCTCCGGCACCACGCGCAGGCGGTTGCACTGGTAGCGCTTCAAGGTATCCGGGTTCATACCATGGTCGGGCTGAAAGCTACACAGGTCCACCTTCACCGCAGGAAGCTTGAAGCCATGGCGTAACACATCCAGGGTGCCGCTCTGCTCCAACTCGCGCACCACTTTCTGCACCAGCACGTCTTCAGGTGCATTCGGGTTGGCCTTGGTGAACTTGTCCCAACGTTCTGGCCAAGCGTCCTTGAAGTAACCCAGCACATCTTCGGTATACAGTGCTGTGCGCCGGTCGTAGCCGCTGGTTGTGCCAACTAGCCAGCCCTGCGCAGCTAGGGCGTCAGTAATGTCCTTCTGGAATTGCGCTTCCTTGCTGTCCGCCATTACATGGCCTCTTGTACTAGTTCAGGGGTGGGCGTACTGGGTGGTGGCTGCCAGCCGCGTACGTCTATCTTGCCGGTAGCGGCGGCGGAGATAAGGGCGGAGCGGCGTTCTTGCATCAAGGCGATTGAGATCTGAGCATGATGCTCCAAAGTTTGGAAAGCAATCAGACTATGCTCAACGTGCCGAACGATCTGGCCCTGCTCCTCTAGACTAGGAAGCGGGATGCGCAACGAAGAAACGAGTTCGCAATTTAGCGCTGCCTGATTCGCTCCTCGACCAAAGTCTCTCAAAGGCTCATAGAGGCAGTGCAGATAAAGGTGTAAAAAGCTTGGAAGAACTTTTCTTTGATCAGGAATAACTGCGCAAACATTCTGATTTATTGTAGCTTCAATGTTTAGCAAGGCAGCCAACCCTCTGGTCTTTCCTTGCCCTACAAGACCAATTAGAACTGCGCCCTGAGGAATCATCTCAACCGAGCATTCGGCGAGTGCTTTCCTAGTAATAAACTCAGATGCTGAACTTATTTGGTAGTCATTCAATGCTCCTGATGCAACCCAAGGGATATCGCCTTCAGTCCAGTATTCAGTGTTATCTCGACTAGGTGTAGAACCGTTTATTACTCTTGCAATATGACCGAGCTTTGGCAAAACCCAGGAATCTGGAACCTCGCCCAACCACTCCACGCCGGAGTCTTTCATTTGTGCCTTAGGGTCGAGGCCTTTAATGACGGCGTGGGAAATCACGGCCTGGCGCTTTTCCTTGAGGAGTTCGATCAGGCGCAGTTGCTCTTCGATAAGCGCGTCGACGCGGACGGTTTCGTGGTCCAGGAAGCGTGCAATTTGGGCTTGTTCTCTCTCATTAGGAAGGAATATCGGCAGCCACTTCATATCGCTGTACTTCATGGACTGCCTTAGTCCACCGCCCATTGAGTAAAAAACCTTAATGTTGTCATAAGCCCTGAATAGGTGGTTCGCGAATTCAGGTAGAATTTTCCTGCATATTACTGCGAGATATGCAGAGGTTATAATTCCAGGCGTGCGGACAACAGCACTTCGCAGGCTTTTCTTGTCGTTCTGCAAGTCGGTCAGTCGAAATACGATGTCGCCGGGATATACAACTTGGTAAATTTCGAATGATGCAGGCAGTAAGCCTTCAAGCGAATTGATGTCTTTATTGATAATACGCCCGTAACTAAGAGACAAGAGATTGTTCTGTTTCATGCCAGCATTTGATTCATTTCTTTCGCTGAGCAGGCTGAAGAAAGGTTTCTCTACCCAATGCTCCGGAACCCCTCCGAGCCACTCTACTCCCGAATCCTTATAAACGGGGTACGCTGGAAACGTCATGCCGACAGCCCCTCGATCATTTGTTTGATGTGGTCGGTGCAGGCCTTGAGGTCGCGGTCAATTTCGTCTAGCGGGCGCGGCGGCTGGAACACGTAAAAGTGCCGGTTGAATGGTATCTCGAAGCCGACTATGCCGACTTCGCCATCCTGGGCATCGGTTTTGCCTTCGTCGATCCAGGCGTCCGGTACATGAGGGATGACTTCGCGCTGAAAATAGTCGTAGACAGACTCACCCAGGGGAACGTTCTCGTAGTCGCGCAGACCAGCGTCCGCTTCCATCTGGCCATTGGACTTGCAGATATCCGCCTCGGGGTCGCGTTCGCTCAGGGCGTTGAGTAGCGCCTTGAGCTCCGCCGTGGTGGGAAATACGTCGTGGTCACTCAGGACTTTTTTGAGCAGTTTGCTGAACTGTTCGCGGTTGCGGTGCAGCACACTCGCGTCCATGGCTTGCAGGGCGTTCATCAGCTGCTGCTGAGTGGCGCTGTTGAGCTTCTGCAGGGCTTTTGCTTCCAGCACTTTGCCGATGCGTTCGGCGGTGGTCTGAAAGTTCAGGCGCAGCGGGCGCTCGACGGTGATTCGTCGGTAACCGAAGGCGTCGATGGGAAAGATTTTGCTCTGCGCGGTTGTCTCGAAGCAGCCATATAAGCGCACCAAGTCACTGATTTGATCCTCGGTGATGTACTGGCGTTTGCTGCCCAACGATTTGCGCATTTTGGCAAAGTACTGACTGCCGTCGATCAATTGCACCTTACCCTGGCGCGCGACGGTTTTGTGGTTGCTGAGTATCCACACATAGGTGGCGATGCCAGTGTTGTAGAACATATCCATTGGCAGCGCGACGATAGCTTCGACCAGATCGTTTTGCAGCAAGTGGCGGCGAATCTCCGACTCACCTGAGCCGGCGGCGCCGTTAAACAACGGCGAACCGTTGAGGATGATGCCTATGCGCGAGCCACCTTCGCGCGGGTCGCGCATCTTGCTGACCAGATGCAGGAGGAACAGCAGCGAGCCGTCGGACACCCGTGGCAGACCGGGGCCGAAGCGGCCGTCGAAACCCTTGTGGCTGTGCTCGTCGGTGATCTGCTTTTGCACCTTCTTCCATTCCACGCCGAACGGCGGGTTGCTGAGCATGAAGTCGAAGTGCTTGTCGGCCAGTTGGTCGTTGGACAGCGTGTTGCCGAACTTGATGCTGGCCACGTCCTGGCCCTTTATCAGCATGTCCGCTTTACAGATGGCGTAGGACTCGGGATTCAGCTCTTGGCCGTGCAAAGATACGCTGACCTTTTTGCTGATGAGCTGGATGTATTCATCACCCTCGGACAGAAATCCGCCCGTGCCCGCCGTTGGGTCATAAATGGTGACGATGCTGTGGGGTGCGAGTTTGTGGTCTTGATCGGTGATTACCAGCGATGTAGTGAGGTGCACGATATCGCGTGGGGTGAAATGCTCACCAGCGGTTTCGTTGGAGCTTTCGGCAAACTTGCGGATCAGCTCTTCAAAGATGATGCCCATGCCGAAGTTACTGATGCGCTCGGGGCTCAGGTCGGTGGCAGCAAACCGTTGCACAACCTGATAGAGCAGGTTAGCGCTGGCCAGCTGCTGAACAAAATCTTCAAAGTGGAAGTGCTCGAATATCTCGCGGGCGTCCTTGCTGAAGGCCTGCACATAGCTCATCAGGTCGGCTGGAGTCTGGGTATCTGACAGAGTGCCGAGTGTCAGCGACGAGGCGTTGAAAAACTGCAGGCCACCGGCTGCACGCAGCATATACATTTCACGTACGGTGTCTGGGCGGCCTTCCTGGGCGTAGAACTCGCGAATCACGGCATCCTTGGTCGGCGCCAGCACACACTCCATGCGCCGCAGCAGGGTGAATGGCAAGATGATGCGACCGTACTGAGACTGCTTGAAGTCACCGCGTAACAGATCGGCAATCGACCAGAGAAAAGCGGCCGTCTGGGAATGATTTTCCGTATTCACGCAACAACTCCTTAGAGTAGGGGAAAAAGCGCGAGTCTAACACTCGAGGGCGCCCGTCAGGAGCGTCCGCTTTAGGTTGTGAACAGCCGCTGAGCGGGGGCCGCTTTTGGCCGTTTTGTGCCTATCGCCCTCGGGCGGCTACTGGTCGAGCTGAGCCGCTGGAGTCAAAGAAGTAAAGTCGAAGGAGCAGCGGCTAACCCAGCGTTTGGGTGTGGGTCAAAGTGTGGGTCAAAGATGGTGTTTTTGCTCGAGCCCTTGCCCTGCGCGGGTTTCAGGCATTAAAAAGCCGGCTTGTGGCCGGCTTCTCGGGGACTGGCTTGGCCTATTTTTGGTAAGCCTTGCCAGCCTTCAAAACGTACATCCGGATCTGCGTCCGGCTGTGGGACTTGGTCAGACGTTGGTCTGCCGCGTCGGACGCTCTCTGAGCCGCGGGGCGGGTCGATGCGCAAATGTGGGGCGCAGGATACTGAGTTTTGCTGTGAATTCCCAGTCTGAAGTGCGGTTTAGAGCGACTGCTGCAGTAGAAATTGGGGATTTGTACTGTATTTCAGGGCCTCATCGCGAGCAGGCTCACTCCTACAGGGGGAGGTGCTGGCCGTCAGATCAGAGAAACGGCACCACCGGCCGGCGTTTGCCCACGGTCGACCACCAGAACACCCAGCCCAATATGTGAATCCTTTGCTCTTCAATCTGCGCCGGGCGGAATACTTCGTCCGGGTATTCGGCGCTGTTGTGGCTGCGCAGTCGCAAGCCGTTGCCGGGCATGCGGTGCAGGTATTTGATGCGCAACATGCCGTCGTGTTCGATGGCGTAGATTTCGCCGTCGACGACTTGTGTCAGGCCTCGGTCGATGGCGACGACGGAGCCGTCTTCGATGCGTTCGGCCATGCTGTTGCCGATCATGTGGGCGCAGATGGCGTCGGCGTGTCTGACTTCGAGTTGATCCAGGTGGCTGCGCAGCAGGCGGATCGACTGCTCAGGGTCCTGGATGACGTGGGTTTTGCCCGAGCCGTTGCTGAGCGGGGTTTCCTTGAAGAACGTCAGATTGATGTCGTTGGGATCGATGACCGTGTAGACGCCGCGAATGGCCTGGGCGTCGAAGGTGTCGCCGTTGCTGGCGGGTGCGTTGAGGCTGGGCGATTCTTTGCTGCCTTCGCCGGTTTTCAGCCATTCGCTGTTGACGGACAGCAGGCGTGAGACTTCTTCCATGCGATACGCCGGGACGCCCCGGGTGTACCAGTTGTGGACATTTTGGGCTTCCGTGCCCCAGAACTTTGCGAAACCCGTGGTGGTGATGTTCGCTGCTTCCAGGAGTGCCTTGAATCTTGGACCGCTAGTGTTCGTTCTCATAAACACAGAGTCTACGGCCGTGCCAGAGCGGTTTGAATAAACCGGGCGTTCAAAAACGGGCTGAATTTTGCGACGGGATGTAAGACGTTCTTGTAGGAAATTAAACAGGTTAAAACTGCGTCGTGCAGAATTTAAACGATCCGTTTAATGCGCAGGTTCTCGCGCACAAAAAACCCCGTGTAACCGGGGTTTTCTTCAAGCATCACGCAGGTCGCAGGTTATCAGCCTTTGTAGGCAGCAACCGACTTGGTGATCGCGTCGCGGGCGGCGTCTGCACCGGCCCAGCCTTCGATCTTGACCCATTTGCCTTTTTCGAGATCTTTGTAGTTCGCGAAGAAGTGCTCGATCTGCTGGATCAGCAGTGGCGGCAGGTCGGTGTATTCCTTCACATCGACGTACAGCTGGGACAGCTTGTCGTGTGGGACTGCGATGACCTTGGCGTCGCCGCCGCCGTCGTCGGTCATGTTCAGGATGCCGACTGGACGCGCGCGGATCACCGAGCCTGGAGCAACCGGGTAAGGGGTCACAACCAGCACGTCGAGGGGATCACCGTCGTCAGCCAGGGTGTTCGGGATGTAACCGTAGTTGGCCGGGTAGAACATTGGGGTGGCCATGAAACGGTCAACGAACAGGCAATCGCTGTCTTTGTCGATTTCGTATTTGATCGGCGCGTGGTTGGCCGGGATCTCGATCGCGACGTAGATGTCGTTCGGCAGGTCTTTGCCAGCCGGAATCTTGCTGTAGCTCATTGGGCGTTGCCCCCGTAGTTGACCAAAAACACTTGGCCGGATTGACCAAAAAGTGGCGGCGATTATAGGCATATTCTGCCGTCGACGCCATGCAGCGAAAGTCGTGCAGCGCTCAGTCGTGAGCCTGATAGACCGGGTCTGTCGCCTGAAGTTGCCGCAATCTGCCCAACGGATCCTGACGGTAGAAAAGCCTGAGCTGCGCATAGACCTGTGGATAAGCCTCTTCGAGCAGATCCGGGGCGCTGAAGAAGTATTCGCTGGTGACAGCGAAGAACTCGGCGGGGTTTTCGGCGGCGTAGGGGTCGATGGCGGTTTCGGCGTCGGGATTGCGGTCGAGCTGGCGGTTGAGGTCGTCGTAGGCGTTTTGCATGACTTCGGCCCAGTCGCTGACGCGCATGTCAGTGTGCAGCGGCGGCAGGCCGTTGGCGTCACCGTTGAGCATGTCGAGTTTGTGCGCCAGTTCGTGGATCACCAGGTTGTAACCTTCCCAGCCACCACTGGCCATCACACCGGGCCACGCGAGAATGATCGGCCCCTGCTGCCAAGCCTCGCCGCTGTGCTCGCCGTCCCACTCGTGTTCGACGCCGCTGGCATCGCGATGGCGCTGCGGGCTGAGGAAGTCATCGGGATAGAGGACGATCTCGTGAAAGCCCTGATACCAGTTCAAATCGCCCAGATTGAGCAGCGGCAATTGTGCCTGGGCCGCGAGCAACAGGCGTTGTTCCTGGTGCAGTTCGACGCCGGGCAGGGCGGTCAGGTGTTTTTCTTCGAGAAATAATACGCAGGCCTCGCGCAGCCACTGGTCTTCAGCGCTGCTGATGCCGTCGAGAAAACTCAGGTGATGGCGCACCCGTTGCCACAGGTCGTCGGCAATCGGGTGCTTCGCGAGGATGCGCCGGCGACGCCAGGCGCTCAGCGACCACACGGGCTTAGTGCGATTGCGCTTTGGTGCCGCCGAAACGGCTGCGAACCACGCCGAGGATCATCGGCACCAGCGACAGCAGGATGATTGCCACGACCAGCAACGACAGGTTTTTCTTGATGAACGGTACGTTGCCGAAGAAGTAGCCCAGTGTCACCAGACCGCCGACCCAGAGGATCGTGCCAAGTACGCTGAAACCGAAGAAACGCGGGTACGGCATCTTCGCCACGCCGGCGACGAACGGGGCAAAGGTACGAATGATCGGCAGGAAACGCGCCAGGGTCACGGTCTTGCCACCGTGCTTGTCATAGAAGTCGTGGGTTTTCTGCAGATAGTCGCGGCGGAAGATTTTCGAGTTCGGGTTGCTGAACAAGCGTTCGCCCGCCGTTCGTCCGATCACGTAGTTGGTGCTGTCACCGAGTATCGCCGCGAGCATCAGCAAACCACCGAGCAATACCGGGTCCATTCCGCCGCCCGCTGCCACGGCACCGGCAATGAACAACAGCGAGTCACCCGGCAGGAACGGCATCACCACCAGACCGGTTTCGCAGAAAATCACCAGAAACAGGATGGCGTAGATCCATGGCCCGTAGTTGTTCACCAGCAGATCGAGGTAGACGTCGAGATGCAGGATAAGGTCGAGCGGGTTGAAATCCATGGGGGCACCTGTGGTGACGGCCCGACTCAGCGGGTCTGTGCGGGTGGATCGGGTGTAAGCCTACAGCCAGGTGTAGTTTTTCTTACAAGCCGGAAAGCTCGGGATTATACGGTTTGAGAGATGAAAAGCGTGTTGGTTTTGTAGCGGGGGATGTCGGGCGTGAAAATTTGTCAGGGACACAGCAGGGATGGGTGGGGCGAAGAGATCGCAGCCTTCGGCAGCTCTTACAGGCTGCGATCTTCTGATTTTCAGAGCTCGTCGCTGATCGGCAGCACGTAGTTCTTGAACTCGGTGTCTTCCTTGAATCCGATGGATTCATAGGTTTTCTGCGCGACTTCGTTATTGCTGCTGGTGGAGACGCGCATGCGCACGGCCTGGGTTTCCTTGGCCATTTTCTTCGCGGTGCGGATCAGGTTGTCGGCGACCAGTTGGCGGCGGGCATCTTCGGCGACATAGATGTCGTTGAGGATCCACACGCGCTTGAGCGACAACGAGGAAAAGCTTGGATACAACTGACAGAAGCCCATCAGCTTCTTGTCGTCATCATCGGCCAGGGCCAGATAAATCACCGATTCCTTGCGCCGCAGGCGTTTTTCGAGAAACGCGCGGGAGGAGTCCGGATAAGGCAGGGAACCGTAGAACTCGCGATATCTGACGAACAACGGGGTCAACAAATCCAGATGTTCGAGGGTCGCTTGAATAATCCGCATGATAGGTCTCGTCTTCAAGTGGCTGTCTTCAACTGCTCTGACGGCGATTGGGAAACCCTGGCGGCCGTGCATCGATCCTGCCTGAAACCAGCGCAGAAACGCAATGCGGAAACGGTTCAGGTTGCGGGCGGACCGAGTAGGAAGTTTCCTTTCATGTCGACACCGGTTTCCGACTCCAGTGTGTGAACCTGTGCTTCGTCCTTCAGATTGACCCCCGACAACTGGCGCCGACAGGCTTCCCGCATCAGGTACAGCAAGCGATGCGCCGCCATGCCGTAGCTCAAGCCTTCGAGCCGCACGTTGGAGATGCAATTGCGGTAGGCATCGGTCAGTCCGACCTTTGGATTGTAGGTGAAATATAAACCCAGGCTGTCTGGCGAGCTGAGGCCGGGGCGTTCGCCGATCAGCATCACCAGCATTTTCGCGCCGAGCAATTGGCCAATTTCGTCACCGACGGCGACGCGCCCCTGTTCCACCAGCACGACGGGCGCGATCGACCAGCCATCGCTGCTCATCTGTTCTTCCAGTCGGGTAAGAAACGGCAAGGTATGCCGATGCACCGCCAGCGCCGACAAACCGTCCGCGACGACAATGGCCAGATCTACGCCGCCGGGATGCGCCGCCGTGTAATCACGCAGGCTTTGCGCCGAGTCATCGCTCAGTTTGCGTCCCAGATCCGGGCGTTGCAGGTAGCTGTTGCGATCCAGCGCCGCACTGTGCAGCAGCAGGCTCTCGCGCCCGCGTTCAGTCAATTGCGTACTGAGTGCGGCATGGTCGAACGGCAGGTGCACCGCATCGCGTGCTTGCGCATGGGCAAACTGGAAATCCAGTTGCGCGCGGGTTGGCAGGCTGGTGCCGGTGCGGCCGAGGGCGATCCGCGCCGGGGTCAGGCGGCGCAGCTCCAGCCAAGGATTTTGCGGGTCGATGGGCGGTTTTTCCATGTCACTCATCCCAGTTGCGCCAGCGCCTGGCGGAAGGCCGGTGGCAGATTGTTGCCGAAACGAACCTTGCCGTCGGCCTGCGTGAAGATGCCCATGTTGGCCAGCCACTGTTCAAACTCCGGCGCTGGTTTCAGGCCGAGGGTCTGGCGCGCATAGAGCGCGTCATGAAACGAAGTGGTCTGGTAGTTGAGCATGATGTCGTCGGAGCCGGGGATGCCCATGATGAAGTTGATCCCGGCGACCCCGAGGAGTGTCAGCAGGGTGTCCATGTCGTCCTGATCGGCTTCGGCGTGGTTGGTGTAGCAGATGTCGCAGCCCATCGGCACGCCGAGCAACTTGCCGCAGAAATGGTCTTCGAGGCCGGCGCGGATGATTTGTTTGCCGTTGTAGAGGTACTCCGGGCCGATAAATCCTACGACGGTGTTCACCAGGAACGGCTTGAAATGTCGCGCCACCGCGTAGGCTCGCGTCTCGCAGGTCTGTTGATCGACGCCATGGTGGGCGTTGGCTGACAAGGCGCTGCCCTGACCGGTTTCGAAATACATCAGGTTCTGCCCGAGCGTGCCGCGATTCAGGCTCAGGCCGGCGTCATAGCCTTCCTGCAACACGTTGAGGTTGATGCCGAAACTGGCGTTGGCCGCCTCGGTGCCGGCGATGGACTGAAACACCAGATCCAGCGGCACGCCACGATTGATCGCCTCAATGGAGGTGGTGACGTGGGTCAGCACGCAGGCTTGGGTCGGGATGTCGTAGCGCTGGATGATCGCGTCGAGCATCTCCAGCATCGCGCAGATCGAAGCGATGCTGTCGGTGGCCGGGTTGATGCCGATCATCGCGTCGCCATTACCGTAGAGCAGGCCGTCGAGAATGCTCGCGGCGATGCCGGAAGGCTCGTCGGTCGGGTGGTTCGGTTGCAGGCGGGTCGACAGTCGCCCGCGCAGACCGAGGGTGCCGCGAAATTTCGTCACCACGCGAATCTTCTGCGCCACCAACACCAGATCCTGCACGCGCATGATCTTCGATACGGCGGCGACCATTTCCGGGGTCAGGCCGGGGGCGAGATTACGCAGGCTGGTTTCATCGGCGGCGTCGCTGAGCAGCCAGTCGCGAAAACCGCCGACGGTGAGGTGGCTGACCACGGCAAACGCCTGTTTGTCGTGAGTGTCGATGATCAGTCGGGTGACTTCATCGTACTCATAGGGAATCAGCGCTTCCTGCAGAAAATGCGTAAGCGGGATGTCGGCCAGCGCCATTTGCGCGGCGACGCGCTCGCCGTCGTTGAGCGCGGCGATGCCGGCAAGAAAATCCCCCGAACGCGCAGGGCTGGCCTTGGCCATGACCTCTTTGAGGCTGTCGAAGCGATAGGTCTGGGCGCCGACGGAATGGGCGAATGCGGCCACAATATCCTCCTCTAAACAATAACCCCCTGTAGGAGCTGCCGAAGGCTGCGATCTTTTGACGTTGATTTTCTAAAAACAAGATCAAAAGATCGCAGCCTGCGGCAGTTCCTACAGGGTTCCAGCACAGTGCCTGAAGGGGCGCTGTGCACTTTTATATGGCAGTTAGATACCTTCGAGCATAGCGTCTGCCGGTGCATCGGCGCGTTGCTTGGCGGTCAGCTGGAAATACAGGTAACCGGCGGCCATGAAACCGAGGAACACGCAGCCGATCAGCGTGTTGAACCACGCCATCGCGATCAGGCACACCACCGCCAGGAACAGCGCGATCGCCGGCACCACCGGATAGCCCGGCGCACGGAAGGTGCGCTCCAGGTTCGGCTCGGTTTTGCGCAGTTTGAACAGGCTGAGCATGCTGATGATGTACATCACGATCGCGCCGAACACTGACATGGTGATCATCGCTGCGGTCAGGGTCATGCCTTGCAGATTGACCAGACCGTCGCTGTAGATCGCCGCGATGCCGATCACGCCACCGGCCAGAATCGCCCGGTGCGGGGTCTGGAAGCGCGAGAGTTTGGCCAAACCTTTGGGCAGATAACCGGCGCGGGCGAGGGCGAAGAACTGCCGCGAATAACCGAGGATGATCCCGTGGAAACTCGCCACCAGCCCGAACAGGCCGATCCATACCAGCATGTGCATCCACGATGAATTGTTGCCGACCACGGCTTTCATCGCCTGCGGCAGCGGATCGTTGATGTTCGACAGTTGACGCCAGTCGCCGACGCCGCCGGCCATGACCATCACGCCGATCGCCAGAAATACCAAGGTCAGAATGCCGCTGACATAGGCTTTGGGAATCGTCCGTTTCGGGTCTTTCGCCTCTTCGGCCGCCATCGCCGCGCCCTCGATGGCGAGGAAGAACCAGATCGCGAATGGTATCGCCGCGAAGATCCCGGGGATCGAGGCCATGCTGAATTCATTCGAGCCCGACCAGCCGTTGAGCACGAAATTACTGAAGCTGAAACCCGGTGCGACCACGCCCATGAACACCAGCAACTCGGCGACGGCCAGCACGGTCACCACCAGTTCGAATGTCGCGGCGATGCTGACGCCAAGAATATTCAGGGTCATGAACACGAAGTACGCGCCGACGGCGGCGATCTTCGGATCAAGCTCCGGATATTGCACATTCAGGTAGGCGCCGATGGCCATGGCGATGGCCGGCGGCGCAAAGACGAACTCGATCAGCGTGGCGATGCCGGCGATCAATCCGCCTTTCTCGCCGAACGCCCGCCGGCTGTAGGCAAACGGCCCGCCGGCGTGTGGGATCGCGGTAGTCAATTCGGTGAAACTGAAGATAAAGCAGGTGTACATGGTCGCGACCATCAGCGCCGTGACCAGAAAACCCAGGGTGCCTGCGGTGCCCCAGCCGTAACTCCAGCCGAAGTATTCGCCGGAAATCACCAGGCCGACGGCTATGCCCCATAGATGCAGGGTGCCGAGTGTGGGTTTGAGCTGTGTGGTGGAAGTCATAAGTCCTCGCTGTCTTTTTTATTGTTTGATTTGTTGGACTTTCGGGTATGGCGGTTGGGTGGATGGGTGCTGTTCACGCAGCGGCAATTTCAGTGCAAAACCTGAATAACGGGTACGCAAGGGCCGTGCCAGAGCGGCCAGACCTTATTTGTAGTGTCATGGAGGATGCTGATCGCGAGCAGGCTCACTCCTACAGTAGGAATGCGGTGCAAATGTAGGAGTGAGCCTGCTCGCGATAGCAGTTGAGAGGGCGACACAGGAATATCCGTGTCGCCCTCAGGTTTTAGAAGAAGCCCAACGGATTGATGTCGTAGCTCACCAGCAGGTTTTTGGTCTGCTGATAATGATCGAGCATCATTTTATGGGTTTCACGGCCAACGCCAGACTTCTTGTACCCGCCAAACGCGGCATGCGCCGGGTACAGGTGGTAGCAGTTGGTCCACACGCGACCGGCCTTGATCGCGCGGCCCATGCGATAAGCGCGGTTGATGTCGCGGGTCCACAGACCGGCGCCGAGGCCGAACTCGGTGTCGTTGGCAATCGCTAGGGCTTCGGCTTCGTCCTTGAACGTGGTGATGCTCACCACCGGCCCGAAGATTTCTTCCTGGAACACGCGCATCTTGTTGGTGCCCTTGAGCAGGGTCGGCTGGATGTAATAGCCGGTCGACAGGTTGCCCTCGAGTTTTTCCACCTTGCCGCCAGTCAGCAGTTCGGCGCCTTCGCCCTTGGCAATTTCCAGGTAGGAAAGAATCTTGTCGAATTGCTGTTCGGATGCCTGCGCGCCGACCATGGTGTCGGTGTCCAGCGGATCGCCGCGTTTGATTTGCAGGACTTTCTTCATGACGACGGCCATGAACTCGTCGTAGATCGATTCCTGCACCAGTGCACGCGATGGGCAGGTGCAGACTTCGCCTTGGTTGAAGAAGGCCAGCACCAGACCCTCAGCAGCTTTCTCAATGAAAGTCGGTTCGGCCTGCATGATGTCTTCGAAGAAGATGTTCGGCGATTTGCCGCCCAGTTCCACGGTCGACGGAATGATGTTCTCGGCCGCGCATTTCATGATGTGCGAGCCGACCGGAGTCGAGCCGGTGAAGGCGATCTTGGCGATGCGTTTGCTGGTCGCCAGTGCTTCGCCGGCTTCTTTGCCATAGCCCTGAACAATGTTCAGCACGCCGGGTGGCAGCAGGTCGCCGATCAGTTCCAGCAACACGGTAATGCCCAGCGGGGTTTGCTCGGCAGGCTTGAGCACCACGCAGTTGCCAGCGGCCAGTGCTGGCGCGAGTTTCCACGCGGCCATCAGGATCGGGAAGTTCCACGGGATGATCTGACCGACCACGCCCAGCGGTTCATGAATGTGATAAGCCACGGTGTTGCCGTCGATTTCGGCAGCGCTGCCTTCCTGGGCGCGCAGGCAACCGGCGAAGTAACGGAAGTGGTCGGCCGCCAGCGGGATGTCGGCGTTGATGGTTTCGCGGATGGCTTTGCCGTTGTCCCAGGTTTCGGTGATCGCCAGCAGTTCGAGGTTCTGTTCGATGCGGTCGGCGATTTTCAGCAGGATCAGCGAGCGTGCCTGCACGGAGGTCGAACCCCATGAATCGGCTGCGGCGTGAGCGGCGTCCAGTGCCTTGTCGATGTCTTCGGCAGTGGAACGCGGGAATTCGGCAATCGGTTGGCCATTCACTGGCGAGGTGTTGGTGAAGTACTGACCTTTGACAGGCGCGACGAACTCGCCGCCGATGTAGTTACCGTACTTGCTCTTGAACGAGACTTTGGCGCCTTCAGTACCGGGGTGAGCGTAACGCATGATGTTGTTCTCCTTGGCTTTGTACTTATTAGAGAAACGCGCAAGTGCGCTTGCTATAAGCGTAGAGCAAAGGCCGGGCCACCGCCGTGCAGCTCAGGTAAATCAAGGGCTTGGCGGGTTTTTGTCGGACGAGCGGATTGTGCCTGTGATGGTTTCGGTACAGACGGGGTGACAGTCTGTACCGCTTCCGGCACAGCCAGTGACCGACCGGTCCCGCCAGCATTGCAATCCACATTTACCTGGAGGATCCTCAACCCACAGCAACCCCTGTAGGAGCTGCCGAAGGCTGCGATCTTTTGATTTTGCTTTTTTGCAGATCAAGATCAACAGATCGCAGCCTTCGGCAGCTCCTACACGGGGAATATGGAGAACAATAAGAAATGCACGACAACCATTTGAGTCGCCATGCCCAACAGGTTCTCACCGCGACCCAGGGCAAGCCGCACATGCACGGGCCGGGTGCCGATCCGTCGATTGCCCGCTCGTGGCTGCGCTGTCTTGAGGACTATCACCTCGACCCGGCGCTGACCATGGCGCCGACCGTGCTCGAACACGGTCGCGTACTGGAAAGTCGCGAACGTCTGCAACAAGTCCTGCAGATCGCCGGCAATGAAATGAGCAGCCTGCATCAACAACTCTCCGGCGCCGGCCATGCGGTGCTGCTGACCGACGCGCGCGGGGTGATCCTCAACTGCGTCACCGCGCCTGCCGAACGCAAGATATTCGAACGCGCCGGCCTCTGGCTCGGGGCGGACTGGAGCGAGGCCTGCGAAGGCACCAACGGCATCGGCACCTGCCTGGTCGAGCGCCAGGCGCTGACCATCCATCAGGACGAACACTTTCGTGGGCGCCACACCGGCCTGACCTGCTCGGCCAGCCCGGTATTCGATCCTCATGGCGAACTGCTGGCGGTACTCGACGTGTCCTCCGCGCGGCACGACGTTTCGCGGCAGAGCCAGTTCCACACCATGGCGCTGGTCAATCTGTCGGCGAAGATGATCGAGAGCTGTTATTTCCTGCGTTGTTTCGATAACCAATGGTTGCTGCGCTTTCATCTGCAGGCCGAGTCCGTCGGCCTGTTCAGCGAGGGGCTGCTGGCGTTTGACGGGGAAGGGCGGATCAGTGCGGTCAATCAGAGTGCGCTGAACCTGCTCGGGCATATTCGTGGAGGCCTATTGGGAAAACCGGTCGAGGCATTTTTCGATTGTTCGCTGGATGAGCTGCTTGGCCGCGCCAGCGCCAATGCCAGCGCCAGTTGGCCGTTGCGCACGCGCGACGGCCGGCATTTGTTTGCCGTGCTGAGAGGAGAGTCGCGTAAACCGTCGCCGAGCATGCCTGCGCCAGTTATGGTTGAGGCTCCGCGCCTGTCGGGCATTTGCCTTGGTGATGAGGCGTTGCAGGCCGACTTCCGCAAGTCGTTGCGTGTGTTCGAACGCGATGTGCCGCTGCTGATCAACGGCGAAACCGGCTCCGGCAAGGAGGCCTTCGCCAAGGCTGTGCATCAAGCCAGTCAGCGCTCAAGCAACGCCTTCGTCGCCCTCAACTGCGCGGCCATCCCGGAGAGCCTGATCGAGAGTGAACTGTTCGGCTATCGCGGCGGCAGTTTCACCGGCGCAAGAAAGGACGGCATGCGCGGCAAGTTGCAGCAGGCCGATGGCGGCACGTTGTTCCTCGATGAAATCGGCGATATGCCACTGGCCTTGCAGACCAGATTGTTGCGAGTGCTGGAGGATCGGCAAGTGGTACCGATCGGCGGCGAGCCGGAGTCGGTCAACGTGCGGATCATCAGTGCCACGCACCGCAATCTGCTGGAGCGGGTCGCCGACGGCAGCTTCCGTGAGGATTTGTATTACCGCTTGAATGGCCTGGAAGTGGCGCTGCCGGCATTGCGCGAGCGCAGTGATAAATCGCAGCTGCTGGATTTCCTGCTGGCTGAAGAGGCGGGCGGTGAGACGATCCTCATCGAAGAGCCGGCACGTCAGGCATTGCTGGCGTTCAACTGGCCGGGGAATGTGCGGCAGTTGCGCAATGTCCTGCGCACGCTGGCGGCGTTGTGTGATGAGGGGCGGATCGGGATTGAGGATTTGCCGGTGATGATTCGGCAGGGGAGTCCGGCAGTATTTGCGGTTAAGGAGTCCGATCATCCGCTGGAAGATGCCGAACGGTCGGCTTTGCTCAATGTGCTGGAGCAAACTCGCTGGCACATGACCCATACGGCGCAGCAACTGGGTGTCAGCCGCAATACTCTTTACAGGAAGCTGCGTAAGCATGGGATTGAGCGGCGAGCCAGTTAGAAGGCCCTCACCCTAGCCCTCTCCCAAAGGGAGAGGGGACTGACCGAGTCGGTCTACAGATCTACGTCGACCTGAAATATTGAGCCGAACTCAGGATTGAAAGCACCGAGACCGGCTCCCTCTCCCAGAGGGAGAGGGGACTGATCGAGTTGATGCGGCAATTTAAGTCGACCTGATTTATCGAGCCGAACTGCGGATTTGAAAGCAACGTAGATCGGCTCCCTCTCCCTCGGGAGAGGGCTGGGGTGAGGGGCCGCAATCTACAGCCGAGCCTTAACCCCAAGCCCAACCATCCCCGCTCAATCACCTAAAGAGTGCGATTTCCCCCTCCCTACGCTAACCTGCGGCCATGTTTTACGAGGTCGACTATGCACATTCATATTCTGGGTATCTGCGGGACTTTCATGGGTTCGATGGCGGTTCTGGCCAAAGAGCTGGGCCATCACGTGACCGGCTCCGACGCCAACGTCTATCCACCGATGAGCACGCAGCTTGAAGCCCAAGGCATTCAACTGACGCAGGGTTACGACCCGGCGCAGCTCGATCCGGCGCCGGATCTGGTCGTCATTGGCAACGCCATGTCGCGCGGCAATCCGGCGGTGGAATATGTGCTGAACAAAGGCCTGCCGTACGTCTCCGGCCCGCAGTGGCTGGCCGATCACGTGCTGCAAGGTCGCTGGGTGCTGGCGGTTGCCGGCACTCACGGCAAAACCACCACCAGCAGCATGCTCGCCTGGGTGCTGGAACACGCCGGCATGAGCCCGGGTTTCCTCATCGGCGGCGTGCCGCAAAACTTCTCCGTATCGGCACGATTGGGCGGCACGCCGTTCTTCGTCATCGAGGCCGACGAGTACGACAGCGCGTTCTTCGACAAGCGCTCGAAGTTCGTGCACTACCGTCCGCGCACCGCGATCCTCAATAATCTTGAGTTCGATCATGCCGACATCTTTCCGGATCTGCCGGCGATCGAGCGGCAATTCCATCACTTGGTGCGAACTATTCCGAGCGAAGGCCTGGTCATCCATCCGACCACCGAGCCGGCCTTGCAGCGTGTGATCGAAATGGGCTGCTGGACCCCGGTGCAAACCACCGGTGCCGGTGGGCAGTGGCAGGTCAAACTGCTCAGTGAAGACGGCTCGGCGTTCGAAGTGATGTTCGAAGGCGTGTCGCAAGGCACCGTCGAATGGGAACTGACCGGCCAGCACAACGTTGCCAACGCCTTGGCTGCCTTGGCGGCGGCGCGGCATGTTGGCGTAGTGCCATCGATGGGCATCGCCGGATTGAGCGCATTCAAGAACGTCAAACGCCGCATGGAGAAAGTCGCCGAAGTACGCGGCATCACCATCTACGACGACTTCGCGCATCACCCGACCGCCATCGCCACCACTCTCGACGGCTTGCGCAAGCGCATTGGTGACGCACCGCTGATTGCGATCATCGAGCCGCGCTCCAACTCGATGAAGCTAGGCGCGCACCGTGATGGTTTGCCGGCCAGCGTGGTCGATGCCGATCAAGTGATCTGGTACGCCCCTGCCAACCTCGGCTGGGACCTCGCCGCCACCGCCGCGCTGTGCACGGTGCCGTCGATTGTCAGCGATTCACTGGAAGGCATCATTGAGCGCGTGAAGAGTCAGGCTCAGCCCGGTACTCACGTGGTGATCATGAGCAACGGCGGCTTCGGCGGCCTGCACGGCAAACTCGCCGAGGCGCTGCAATGAACACTCGTTTTGACAGCAATGGTCCCGAACGCATCACGCTGGCGATGACCGGCGCCTCAGGTGCGCAATACGGTCTGCGCCTGCTTGATTGCCTGGTGCGCGAAGACCGCGAAGTGCACTTCCTGATTTCCAAGGCTGCGCAACTGGTGATGGCCACCGAGACCGACGTCACGCTGCCGCCCAAGCCGCAGATGATGCAGGCGTTCCTCACTGAATACACCGGGGCTGCCGCCGGGCAGATCCGCGTGTACGGCAAGGAAGACTGGATGTCGCCGGTGGCCTCGGGCAGCGGCGCGCCGGCAGCGATGGTGGTGGTGCCATGTTCGACGGGCACGTTGTCGGCCATTGCCACCGGCGCCTGCAACAACCTGATCGAGCGCGCCGCAGATGTCACTTTGAAGGAGCGTCGCCAGTTGATTCTGGTGCCGCGCGAGGCGCCGTATTCGAGCATTCATCTGGAGCACATGCTCAAACTGTCGAACATGGGCGTGACCATTCTGCCGGCCTCGCCGGGTTTCTATCACCAGCCGCAGACCATCGATGACCTGATCGATTTCGTCGTGGCGCGGATTCTCAATCTGCTGGGCATTCCCCAAGACATGCTGCCGCGTTGGGGTGAGCATCATCTGAGCAGTGATGAATAAGCTGCTGCTGATCGGGCTGGTGGTGTTGCTGACCGGGTGCGCCACGGCGCGCACCTTGGATGCGGCGAAACCGGGCGCGCCGGTGGTGTACTCCGGGACGCGGCTGGATTTGTACGCGATGAATGGCGGGTGCTGCGCGATGGATCGGTTTGGGGCTGAAGCGCCGAGCTATCCGGGTGTGGATCTGCCGGGGAGTGCGTTGCTCGATACGCTGTTGTTGCCGTTGTCATTGCTGACGGTGATCGGCGTGAGTTTTCAGGCAACAGGCGGATTGTAGTTAGACAGATCGTTCCCACGCTCCGCGTGGTAACGCCTCCGGTGACGCTCTGCGTCACGCTTTGGGACGCAGAGCGTCCGTGGCTGCATTCCCACGCAGAGCGTGGGAACGATCATGCGGCGGAAGATTATTTGCCGAGCTTGCGCAAATCATCCGACTCGATCACCCGCACCCCGTCCTGCTCTTCCAGTGCCAAACGCCACATCGCCCGTGCCAGTTGGCACGCTTCAATACCGCGATATTTACCCGGAATCAGCTTCGACAACGGCCCGGCTAACTGTTCGGCCAGACGCGGCTCCGTGCGTTCACCCAACAACAGCGAAGGTCGGCAAATGGTCAGTTGCGGCCAGTCCTGCGCACGTAAAGCCTGCTCCATTTCGCCTTTGACCCGATTGTAGAAAACCGACGACTTCGGATCGGCGCCAATCGCACTGATCACGATCAGGTGCCGCGCGCCCATCTCCCGCGCGCGTTTGGCAAACGCCACGACCATGTCCAGATCCACCGCACGAAACGCCGCTTCCGAGCCGGCCTGTTTGATCGTGGTGCCGAGGCAGCAGTAGGCGATATCGACGCGGCCGCTGAGCTGCGGCAGAAACGCCTGCGGATCACCGACCGGGTTTTCCAGGTGCGGATGCTCGGCCAATGGCCGGCGGGAAGGGGCGAGCACGCGAGAAATCGTTGGCTCGTTGAGCAAACGGTCGAGTAGATGTTCACCGGTCAAACCGGTAGCTCCGGCAAGCAATACGTGCTGAGGCGTCAAGTACATAGTGTCTCTCCCTTGATACTGTTCAGCTTAGTTGCTCTTTACCGCTCCGTCGTTCAACGCAGCACTTTGCAAAGCTTTTCTTGCTTGCTGTTTGCGCAGCAGTTGCCAGTGCGCGAGTACGGTTTTCGGCGCCCAGATCTGTGGCTCCGAGGCTTCGAAATTGTCCGCCAGTTCACGCTCGGCGACGGTGGCCTTGGCCAGTTTGAAGGCTTGCTCCAGGTCATCGGTCTGGTTCAGCGCCTGGGCGAACAGCGCGTCGCCGAAGTAGGTGAAGTTGGCTTCTTCCGAGCAACCGAAGGACACCCGATCGGCGCGCGAGGCGGTCATGATCAAGGTACGTTCGTCTTTCAGCGCCGGGATAAAACCACCGGAGTAACACGAAGAGATCACGACGATCTTGTCGCGGTTTTTCAGCGGCGCCAACACGACGGCGAGTTCATCGGCGGGCAGGTCGGCCAGCTCCATGCGCGGCTGGTCGAGCACCAGTTCATGTTCGGCGGTGCCATGGCTGGTCAGGTAGATGAACAGCAAATCTTCCGGGCCGCTGCGTTCAGCAAGGGTTTGCGCAGCGCGGCGCAGGTTCTCGCGGGTGGCCATCGGCCGGTCGGCCAGGTGATCGCGGTGGTTGACCAGACGGATCTGGCCATAGGCGCCGAAGCGCGTGTTGAGCATGTTGGCGACGTAATCGGATTCGCGCAGGAACACGCTCTGCTTGCCGTCGCCGCCGAGGGTCAGGGTGTACAGCTCAACTGCTGGCGTCGACGCGGGGATGGCGGCCAAGGCGTCATCGAGCAGGCGGCCCTGAGCAAGCAAGCCGAGTTCAAGGGTGTCGGGCAACAACTTGCCGTCGGCATCGCGCACGCGCTGGCCGTTGATCCAGGTGCCGCTCATGACGCTGCCATCGGTCAGCACCAAGGTGCCGCGTCCGGAGTAACTGTCGTTGTCGAAGCCACCGATGTAGAAGCTGCCATCGGACAGGTTCAAGCGCCCCTGGCCGCTGAAGCGCCAGTCGTTGAAGGCGCCGATGTAATGGCTGCCGTCGGCACCGATCAACTCACCCTTGCCAGTCAGTGCGCCTTCCTTGAACTGGCCGAGCCAGACATCGCCGTCAGCATTTTCGTAGCGGCCCTTGCCGTGCAATTGATTGTTCTTGAAACCGCCGACGTAGATGTCGCCGTCGGCGCTGTTGAACGTGCCGTTGCCTTCCAGCTGACCATTGACGAAATGCCCGCTGAACGTGTTGCCGCTGGCGTCGCCACGCTGGCCTTCGCCGTTGGGTTTGCCGTGGGCGAACTGGCCTTGATAGGAACTGCCGTCGTCCATCTCGAGACGGCCGAGGCCGGAATACTGGTCAGCCTTGAACTCGCCACGGTAGGTCATGGCGTTTTCTTTCAGGGTGCCTTCGCCTTCGCGCCGGCCTTGCTTGAAACCACCGGTGTAACTGCTGGCGTTGGTGGTCAGGCTACCTTGGCCATCGAACAAGCCTTGCTGAAATTGCCCGCGATAGACTTCGCCGTTGCTGCCATGCCATTCGCCCTGACCATGCCATTGACCCTTGTCGAACTGGCCGGCGTACCAGCTGCCGTTGGGGTAGTCGACGCGCCCCTGGCCTTGCAACAAGCCGTTGACCAGTTCACCGCGATAGCGACCGCCGTCCGGCAGGCGCGCATCTGGCGGCAACAGTGATTCGCCGTCGCCGCAAGCGGTGAGCATCAAGGTCAGGGCAATGGGTGCAAGAGAAGCGAGTGAGCGCATAGCGGGATCCGGGCAATTAGGCGACCGAGTATGCCGCAGCTATGCGTCGCATAAATAGAGAGGTGACGCGAAACAGCGTGCGCTGCTTCGCATCCGGAACGTTTAGACGAAGCAGAGCGACAATGGCTCGGCGATGTAGGCCGGTTTGTCCGAACCTTCTATCTCAAGCGTTGCGGTCGCTTTGAGCAGCCATTGGCCAGGCTTTTTCTCGGTCACTTCGCCCAGATCGACCTTCAGGCGAACTTTCGAATTGACCTTCACTGGCTGGATGAAACGCACGCTGTCCAGACCATAGTTGACCACCATCTTCACGCCTTGCGGCAGGATGAGGATGTCTTCCATCAATTTCGGGATCAGCGACAACGACAGGAAACCGTGGGCAATGGTGCTGCCAAATGGCGTTTGCGCGGCTTTGACCGGGTCGACGTGAATGAACTGATAATCACCGGTGGCTTCGGCGAACAGGTTGATGCGTTCCTGATCGATGGTGAGCCATTCGGAACGTCCGAGTTCCTTGCCGACATAATCTTTGAGCTCTGCAACTGGAACATAGGGCATTGAGACTCTCCTTGGGTTCATCGGTTTTATAGTTTTTTCGGTGGGGGATTTGACCGCCCTGCGAACCACTGTAGATCATCATGGCGATTTGCTCCGGTCAACCGACCATGCTTTTGGCGAATGCCGATCCATAGCGCAGGCGTGCTTATAATGCCCAGCCCCTGCTGGGTGAAAAGTAAGACGGAGATGTCGGATGTTGCTACGTGGCCTGACCCTGCTGGTGCTGTTTCAATTGCTCGGCACGGCGCTCAATCACTTGTTGTTGCCGGTGCTGCCGGGGCCGATCATCGGTCTGCTGTTGTTACTGATCTTCCTGATTGTTCGCGGTGAAGTCGGCGAGCCGCTGAATCTCGCGGCCGGCAGCCTGCTGCGTTATCTGCCGCTGTTGCTGGTGCCGCCAGCCGTCGGCGTGATGGTTTACGCAACGGCGATTGCTGCCGATTTCTGGGCGATTGTCGGCGCGCTGGTGGTGTCGCTGATTCTGTCGATGGCTTTTGCCGGCGTGCTGATGCAGCGCATGGTCAAGCGTCACGCGCACCGTTCGGAGGACTCCTGATGCTCTTCGACTGGCAAGGCGCCTGGGCGTCGGTCATCCATCATCCGCTGTTCGGTATCGGCATCACCCTCGGTGCCTATCAATTGGTCTTGGCGGCGTTCGAAAAAACCCGTTGGATCTTTCTGCAACCGGTGTTGGTCTCCATGTTGTTGGTGATCGGTGTGCTGGTCGGCTGTGGCCTGACCTACGCCGAGTACCGCAAGAGCACCGAGATCCTCAGCATTCTGCTCGGCCCGGCCACCGTGGCGCTCGCGGTGCCGCTGTACCTCAACCTGCGGCGTATTCGCCAATTGTTCTGGCCGATTTTTACTACGCTGGTGATAGGTGGAGTGGTGGCGACGGGCATGGGCGTGCTGTTGGGCTGGTGGTTCGGCGCCGAGCACATGATCCTGATGACCATGGCGCCGAAGTCGGTGACCTCACCGATTGCGATGCTGGTGGCTGAACAGATCGGTGGCGTCGCGGCGCTGGCAGCGGTGTTCGTGTTGATCACCGGGGTGATCGGCGCGATCTTCGGCCCGGCGCTGTTGACCCGTCTCGGCGTGCACAGCCCCGAGGCGCGCGGCATGGCGCTGGGCATGACCGCGCATGCGGTCGGCACCTCGGTGGCATTGCAGGAAAGTGATGAGTGCGGCGCCTTCGCGGCGCTGGCGATGAGTCTGATGGGCGTGGCCACGGCAGTGTTCCTGCCGCTGGCGGTGTCGATGGTGGTGTAAGGAAATGTCTATGAGTCTGCCGCTTTTCCCGCTGAACACAGTGCTGTTTCCCGGCTGCAACCTCGACTTGCAGATCTTCGAGGCGCGCTACCTCGACATGATCGGCCGCTGCATGAAGCAGGGCGGCGGTTTTGGCGTGGTGTGCATCCTGGAAGGCAGCGAAGTCGGCCTCGCGCCGGAAGGCTATGCGCTGGTCGGTTGCGAAGCACGCATCACCGACTTCCAGCAGCAGGACAACGGGTTGCTGGGGATTCGCGTGCAGGGCGGTCGCCGCTTCAGTGTGTTGCGCACTGAAGTGCAGCGCGATCAGCTGATCCTCGCCGAGGTCGAGTGGCTGGATGACGATCCCGAGCAACCGTTGCAGGATGAAGACGCCGATCTGGTGGCGCTGCTCAGGGCGCTGGCGGAACACCCGATGGTCGAAGCTTTGAACATGGGCACCGAAGCGCTCGGTCAGCAGTCGCTGGCCAATCAGCTGGCGTATCTGTTGCCGTTCGCCGAGGAAGACAAGATCGACCTGCTGCAACTCGACGATCCGCAGCAGCGACTGGATGCGATCCAGGCGTTGCTCGATGAGTTGCAGGGCGAACTGTTTGCCTGAAACATCGTAAAAGATCGCAGCCTGCGGCAGCTCCTACACGATTTGATTCCACATGCGCGCGATGTGTCGGGCGTGAAATGGAATCCCATGTAGGAGCTGCCGCAGGCTGCGATCTGTTGATCTTCAATAGGCGTAACGCAACATCGTCCCCGGCAAATGCCGAAACACAAACAAACTGAACAACACCACCAACGCCGGCAAAACCAGCCACCAGACCCTGACCGGCATCGCATTCAGCGGCGCCTTGCGCTGGCTCAGCCACAAGCCCGCCGCACACACGCACGCCGCCAGCATCGCCCCCGCCAGAACATCCGTAGGCCAGTGCGCCCCGAGATAAACCCGCGACAAGGCAATCGACAGCGCCGGAATGCAGCCGAGCAGCAGCCAGGTCAGGCGCATGCGCGGCGGTTGCCCACGGCCGGCGAGCACCGCGAGTACCAGAAACAGCGCAAACGAACCCGAAGCGTGACCACTCGGCATGCTGTAACTGGTCAGTGGGTCACTCAGCACTTCCGGGCGCACCCGGGCGAAAAACATCTTTGTACCGGTGTTCAGCAGCGCGGTGCAGAGCAACACGCTACCGACGAAAATTGCCTGGCGCCATTGCCGGCACAGCAACAACAGGCCGGTGAGCAGGGCGCTGAACATCAGCATGTTGCGGAATTCGCCGATCAGGGTGAACGTCACCGCGATCTCATCGAGCATCGGTTGGCGATGTTCCTGCACCAGCGTCATCACGCCTTGGTCGAGTGCTGTCAGGTATGGATAGCCGATGAACAGGCCGATCAGGATCAACAGGCTCATGCTGCTGATCCAGATTGTCGCGCGACGGTGGCGGCGCAGGCTGCTGTTGACGCTGAGTCCGACCATCACGGCAATACTGGCCGCGACAATCCCGGCTTGCAGCCAGAAACCTTCCGGCAATGGCAGGCGAATCGCCGCGCCAGTGGCCCAGCCCGGCAACAGGTACGCGACGCTCCAGCCAGCAGCGGCCAGCAGGCTGACGGCGGCGAAACGCGGGAAGGGCATGTCGCACATGCCGGCGACCATCGGCAGCATCGGCCGCAACGGGCCAATAAAACGCCCGACCAGCAGACTGGCGATGCCGTAACGCTGGAAGTAGCTCTCGGCACCGGCCATCCATTCCGGATGATGACGCAGCCCCGGCAGACGGCGGATGTTCTGGTGGAAGTGGCGGCCGAGGAAATACGAGATCAGATCGCCGAGAATCCCGCCAAGGAAACCCAGCAGCAAGGTTTCACTCAGCGACAGTGCGCCGCTGCCGGCGAGCACCGCGATGGCAAACAACAACACCGTGCCGGGCACGATCAAACCGGCAATCGCCAGGCATTCCACGCAGGCGACAATGAATACCGCTGCGGCAAGCCACTGCGGGTTGGCTGCCAGCCAGCCGGTCACGCTATCGAGCCATGGGCCCATACCAAAAAACTCCAAATCATTAATGGCCCCCGTGTAGGAGCTGCCGAAGGCTGCGATCTTTTGATCCTGATACTTAAAACAAGATCAAAAGATCGCAGCCTTCGGCAGCTCCTACATGGGTTTGTGTTTACAGCAGGAAATAGTCGCGGCCTTCGACCTGGCCGCGTCGCAGCGGGTTCCGTGTGCACCATTGCGCATAGGCTGCGTCGACGAAGCGGTACATCAAGTGTTCGTCACGGCCGTGGGGAATGCCCAAACGGGTGGTCTGGATAATGTGTGCAGGCGCAGGCCCGGTATCTTCTACCAGAAGCACTTCATGATCGAAACGCTTGGCATCCCACACCGGTACTTTCAACCCCAGCGCCTTGCACAACAAAGTCTGCCCACCGCAGAGCTTTTGCGACGGTCGCGCACGGCCCTGCGCATCGGGATTGTTCAGCAGCATCTGCGCCAGACTCGCCGGGCCACTGATTTCATCGACCCATGGATAGGCGGATTTGATCAATACCGCGTTGCCCGGGCCCTGCGCGCTGAAGTTCAGCGAATCGCCGCCACGGGCGTAATACATATAGATGTGGCCGCCATCAAGAAACAAAGCCTTACGCTTTTCTGTGTAGCCAAGAGACGCGTGGCTGCCTTTTTCCGCGCAGTAATACGCTTCGGTTTCGATGATCCGCGCGCTGAGCCAGAGGTCGCCGACGCGATGACGGATGACTTTGCCGAGCAATTCCTTGGCCAGCACTTGGGCGTCACGGTCAAAAAAAGCGTCCGGGAGCCCCAGCGGCAGGCGCTCGGCGTGGGAGCGAACGGTCAGGTTGGACATGGCAGGCAAGGTTTATCCAGGCTGAAGAGATCGTGATGATAACAATCCGCAGCTTAATTACGCCTGAACGTCGGCGATTCGCGGTTCATTTTGACCATCCGCCCGTCACCGCTGTTAGTCCCGGGACGCGACAGCTATAATCTGCCGCTTTCCTCTTTGCCAAGACCCCAGCAGACCATGACTGAGTCCGTTCTTGACTACATGACCCGATTGGGTCGCGCCGCCCGCGAAGCCTCCCGGGTCATCGGCCGTGCCAGCACCGCGCAGAAAAACCGCGCCTTGCAGGCTGCTGCCAATGCCCTGGACGCCGCGCGCGCCGAGCTTGCTGCAGCCAATGAACAGGATCTGGCCGCCGGCCGCGCCAATGGTCTCGAGCCCGCTTTGCTGGAACGTCTGGAACTGACCCCGGCGCGCATCGACGGCATGATCGTCGGTCTGCGTCAGGTGGCTGCGCTGCCGGACCCGGTCGGCGCGATCCGTGACATGAGTTTCCGTCCGTCGGGCATTCAGGTCGGCAAGATGCGGGTGCCGCTGGGCGTGATCGGGATCATCTACGAATCCCGTCCCAACGTGACCATCGATGCCGCCAGCCTGTGCCTGAAGTCCGGCAACGCGACCATCCTGCGCGGTGGCTCCGAGGCGATTCACTCCAACCGTGCCATTGCCACGTGCATTCAGCGCGGTCTGGCCGAGGCCGAATTGCCCGCCGCCGTGGTGCAAGTGGTCGAAACCACCGATCGTGCGGCTGTCGGCGCGATGATCACCATGCCCGAGTACGTCGACGTGATCGTGCCGCGCGGTGGCCGTGGCCTGATCGAACGTATCAGCCGTGATGCCCGCGTGCCGGTGATCAAGCATCTGGACGGCATCTGCCACGTTTACGTCAGTGCCCATGCCGATCTGCCGAAAGCCCAGCGCATCGCCTTCAATGCCAAGACCTATCGCTACGGTATCTGCGGTGCGATGGAAACGCTGCTGGTTGACCAGACTGTTGCCAAGGATTTCCTGCCGTCGATGGCGGCCCAGTTCCGCGAAAAAGGCGTCGAACTGCGTGGCTGCGAGCGCACCCGGGCGATCATCGACGCGGTTGCCGCCAGCGAAGACGACTGGAACACCGAGTATCTGGCGCCGGTCCTGTCGATCCGTGTGGTCGACGGTCTGGATCAGGCCATCGAACACATCAACCATTACGGCTCCCATCACACCGACTCGATCGTCAGCGAAAACCTCGCCGACACCCGTCGTTTTGTCGCGGAAGTCGACTCGGCGTCGGTGATGATCAACACCCCGACGTGCTTTGCCGATGGATTTGAATACGGATTGGGTGCCGAGATCGGCATTTCTACTGATAAGCTGCACGCCCGTGGCCCGGTGGGCCTCGAAGGACTGACCTGCGAGAAGTACATCGTGGTCGGTGATGGTCAGTTGCGCGGCCAGGCGACGGTCTGACTTGACCGACCTCGACCTGACAGCGCCGCAAGCCGGCAGCGAGTCCCGTCCACGCCGCATTGGCGTGCTGGGCGGCACGTTCGACCCTGTGCACATCGGCCATTTGCGCGGTGGCCTGGAAGTTGCCGAAGCGCTGGCGCTCGATGAGTTACGCCTGACGCCAAGCGCGCGGCCGCCGCATCGCAACACGCCGCAAGTGTCGGCGCAGGACCGCCTGGCGATGGTCGAGTGCGCGGTGGCCGGAGTGCCGCCGCTGGTGGTGGACGCCCGCGAATTGCAGCGGGACAAACCGTCCTACACCATTGATACCCTGGAGTTGATGCGTGCCGAAATGGCCGCCGAGACCCAGGTTTTTCTGCTTTTGGGCTGGGACGCATTTTGCGGCCTGCCCACTTGGCATCGCTGGGAAGAGTTGCTCCAGCATTGCCACATCCTGGTGCTACAGCGCCCGGACGCCGACAGCGAACCGCCGGATGCCTTGCGCAACCTGCTGGCAGCGCGTTCGGTGAGCGACCCGCTGGCCCTGAAAGGGCCGAGCGGACAGATTGCATTCGTCTGGCAGACACCGCTCGCGGTGTCGGCCACCCAGAGCGGTCCCGGGGTGGGCTGCGGTAGGTCGGTCCGTGTCCCGGTGCCCGACGCGGTCCTGGCCTACATCGATGCGCACGGTCTTTACCGTGCGTCGAACTGAACAAGGCGTGCTTCACTGATACGAATCCACGTGTCGCCAAGCCGCCGAATATATGAGCAAAACGAGTTTTATATGACTGACAAAGACCTACCGAAAGTAAAACGCAAAGGCACATTCAAGAGCGCTCCGCTGCCAGAGCCGGTCAACACCAATGAGCCGCTGAAGGGCGACGAACTGGTCAAGCTGGCCGTAGCTGCCCTGGAAGACGTCAAGGCACAAGACATCCAGATCATCGATGTTCGCGACAAGCAGAGCATCACGGACTACATGATCATCGCCACCGGTACTTCCAACCGCCAGATCAACGCGATGCTCGACAAGGTTCGCGAAGAAGTCAAAAAGCAGGGCGCCAAGCCGCTGGGCGAAGAAGGCAAGGGCGACAGCGACTGGGTGCTGTTGGACCTGGACCTGGTGATCGTGCACATGATGACTGCCTCGGCGCGTCAGTTCTATGACCTGGAACGCCTGTGGGCCGGTGCCGAGCAAAGCCGTGCGGCCGACGCCAAGCACCACAGCCCGGAAAACACCCACGAGCATTTCACCAAGCTCAACAAAGACCAGCTGTAAGGGATTGCTGTGCGACTGCGCCTGATCGCCGTCGGTTCACGCATGCCCAAGTGGGTGGAAGAAGGCTGGCATGAATATGCCAAGCGTCTTCCGTCCGAGCTGGCGCTGGAACTGGTGGAAATTCCGCTCAATACCCGTGGCAAGAATGCCGACGTGGCCCGTTTCATCCGCCAGGAAGGCGAAGCCATGCTGGCCAAGGTCGGGCCGAACGAGCGGATCGTCACGCTGGAAGTCCACGGCAAGCCCTGGAGCACCGAGCAACTGGCGGTCGAACTCGACCGTTGGCGGCTGGATTCGCGCACGGTCAATTTCATGGTCGGTGGCCCGGAAGGGCTGGCGCCGGAAGTCTGCGCCCGCGCCGATCAGCGCTGGTCGTTGTCGCCGCTGACGTTGCCGCACCCGTTGGTGCGGATCCTCATCGGCGAACAGTTGTATCGTGCCTGGACCGTGTTGTCCGGTCACCCTTACCACAAGTAATCCTGCCCTCATGTCTCAGCCGATCCGCATCAAGGACCACGAAAAGGACGCACGCCTGGTGCGTAGCCGCGTCGTGTTCGGGGCCATTGCGATCGTGATGCTGATCGGCGTGTTGATTGCGCGGCTGTATTACTTGCAGGTGATCCAGTACGAGTACCACTCGACGCTGTCGGAAAACAACCGCGTCCACGTGCAGCCGATTCCGCCGACGCGCGGGCTGATTTTCGACCGCAACGGCGTGGTGGTGGCGGACAACCGTCCAAGCTTCAGCCTGAGCATGACCCGCGAGCGCTCCGGCGACTGGCAGCAAGTGCTCGACGTCATCGTCGAAGTGCTGGAGCTGACGCCCGAGGACCGGGTGATTTTCGAGAAGCGCATGCGTCAGGGCCGCCGGCCGTTCGAGCCGGTGCCGATCCTGTTCGAGCTGACTGAAGAGCAGATCGCCCGCATCGCCGTGAACCAGTTCCGCCTGCCCGGCGTGGAAGTGGTCGCGCAGCTGGTCCGTCACTACCCGCAGGGCGCGCATTTTGCGCACTCGGTGGGTTACATGGGGCGGATCAACGAGAAAGAGCTGAAGAGCCTCGATCCGGTCAACTACAGCGGCACCCATCACATTGGCAAAACCGGTATCGAGCGTTTCTACGAGCCGGAATTGCACGGTCAGGTCGGTTACGAAGAAGTCGAGACCAACGCCCGTGGCCGCGTCTTGCGCGTGCTCAAGCGCACCGATCCGATTCCCGGCAAGGACATCGTCCTCAGCCTCGACATCAAGTTGCAGGAAGCCGCCGAGGCTGCACTGGGCGGGCGTCGTGGCGCCGTGGTTGCGCTCGATCCGAAGACCGGTGAAGTGCTGGCGATGGTCAGTCAGCCGAGCTTCGACCCGAACCTGTTCGTTACCGGCATCAGCTTCAAGGCGTACGCCGAGTTGCGCGACTCGATCGACCGACCGCTGTTCAACCGCGTATTGCGCGGTCTGTATCCGCCGGGTTCGACGATCAAACCGGCGGTGGCGATTGCCGGTCTTGATTCCGGCGTAGTCACGGCTTCGAGCCGGGTGTTCGACCCGGGCTACTACATGCTGCCCAACTACGATCACAAATACCGCAACTGGAACCGCACCGGTGACGGCTTTGTCGACCTCGACACGGCGATCATGCGTTCCAACGACACCTACTTCTATGACCTGGCGCACAAGCTCGGCATTGATCGGTTGTCGACGTACATGAACAAGTTCGGCATCGGCCAGAAGGTCTCGCTGGACATGTTCGAAGAATCTCCAGGCCTGATGCCGTCGCGCGAATGGAAGCGGGCGACGCGCAAACAGGCGTGGTTCCCCGGTGAAACGCTGATTCTCGGGATCGGCCAGGGCTACATGCAATCGACCCCGCTGCAACTGGCCCAGGCCACGGCACTGGTGGCCAACAAAGGCGTGTGGAACCGTCCGCACCTGGCGAAATCCCTCGAAGGGGTGAAGCCGGTTGACGAAAACCCGATGCCGGACATTGTCCTGCGCGATCCGTCGGACTGGAACAAGGTCAACCACGGCATGCAGCAGGTGATGCACGGTGCTCGCGGTACCGCGCGCAAAGCCGCCATCGGTGCGCAATACCGCATCGCCGGCAAGTCGGGTACCGCCCAGGTCGTCGCGATCAAGCAAGGTGAGAAGTACGACCGCTCCAAGGTTCAGGAACGCCACCGCGACCACGCCTTGTTCGTTGGATTTGCCCCGGCCGATGACCCGCGAATCGTGGTCTCGGTGATGGTCGAGAACGGTGAGTCCGGTTCCGGCGTCGCTGCGCCCGTCGTGCGTCAGGTCATGGACGCCTGGCTGCTCGATCAGGACGGACGTTTGAAGGCCGAATACGCCAGCCCAATCAGTGCGGAGGCTACGGCCCGTGATGAATAACTTTGATCGCATGCTCTCCAGTGAGGATGTGATGCGTCGCCGTGCGACGTTGCTGCAAAGACTGCATATCGATGGCCCGTTGCTGATCCTGCTGCTGATCCTCGCCGCCGGCAGCCTGTTCGTGCTGTATTCGGCGAGCGGCAAAAGCTGGGATCTGCTCGGCAAACAGGCCACATCGTTTGGTATCGGCCTGGTCTCGATGATCGTTATCGCCCAGCTCGAACCACGTTTCATGGCGCGCTGGGTGCCGCTCGGTTACGTGGTCGGCGTGGTGTTGCTGATGGTGGTGGACATCATGGGCCACAACGCCATGGGCGCCACACGCTGGATCAACATTCCCGGGGTGATTCGTTTCCAGCCTTCGGAGTTCATGAAGATCCTGATGCCGGCGACCATCGCCTGGTATCTGTCCAAACGCACCTTGCCGCCGCAGCTCAAGCACGTCGGCATCAGCCTGATGCTGATCGGCGTGCCGTTCGTGCTGATCGTGCGTCAGCCGGACCTCGGCACTTCGCTGCTGATCCTCGCGGGCGGTGCGTTCGTGCTGTTCATGGGCGGGCTGCGCTGGCGCTGGATTCTCAGCGTGCTGGCGGCGGCGATCCCGGTGTCGGTGGCGATGTGGTTTTTCATCATGCACGACTACCAGAAGCAGCGAATCCTCACATTCCTTGATCCTGAGAGCGATCCGCTGGGCACCGGCTGGAACATCATCCAGTCGAAAGCGGCGATCGGTTCCGGCGGTGTCTTCGGCAAGGGCTGGCTGCTCGGCACCCAGTCGCACCTGGACTTCCTGCCGGAAAGCCACACCGACTTCATCATTGCCGTACTTGGCGAAGAGTTCGGCCTGGTGGGCATCTGCGCGCTGCTATTGATCTATCTGTTGTTGATTGGCCGGGGGCTGGTGATTACCGCCCAGGCACAAACGCTGTTCGGCAAATTGCTCGCCGGTTCGTTGACCATGACGTTTTTTGTTTACGTTTTCGTCAACATCGGTATGGTCAGTGGCCTGTTGCCGGTCGTAGGGGTGCCGTTGCCGTTCATTAGCTACGGAGGAACTTCGCTGGTGACGCTGCTGTCAGCGTTTGGGGTTTTGATGTCGATCCATACCCATCGCAAGTGGATCGCACAGGTTTGAATAAGGTGAAGAGTTCAATGCAAGTAATGCGTGGCTGGGCGACTCGATGCGCGCCAGTGGTAGGCCTGATGGGCCTCCTGGGCAGCATGCAGGAGGCGCTGGCCGGCGAATACGAAGGCTCGCCTCAGGTGGCCGAGTTCGTCGGTGAAATGACCCGCGACTATGGTTTCGCCGGTGAGCAACTGATGGCGGTGTTCCGCGAGGCTCAGCGCAAGCAGGCGATTCTCGACGCCATTTCCAGGCCCGCCGAGCGCGTCAAGCAATGGAAAGAATACCGCCCGATGTTCATTACCGATGCGCGCATTGCCCGTGGTGTGGATTTCTGGCGTCAGCACGAGGCGACGCTGGCTCGCGCCGAACAGGAATACGGCGTACCGGCACAAGTCATCGTGTCGATCATTGGCGTTGAAACCTTTTTCGGACGTAATACCGGTAATTACCGGGTGATCGATGCGTTGTCCACGCTCGGTTTCGACTATCCTCCCCGTGCCGAATTTTTCCGCAAGGAACTGCGTGAGTTCCTGCTGCTGGCGCGTGAAGAGCAGGTCGATCCATTGACCCTAAAAGGCTCGTACGCCGGGGCCATGGGTTTGCCGCAGTTCATGCCGAGCAGCTTTCGCGCCTATGCGGTGGATTTCGACGGTGACGGCCACATCAATATCTGGAACAACCCGGACGATGCGATCGGCAGCGTCGCGAGCTACTTCAAGCGTCACGGCTGGGTCGCCGGTGAGCCAGTGGTCAGCCGCGCCGATGTGCGTGGCGAGCAGGTTGACGAAGGCCTGACCACCGGCATCGAGCCGACGAAGACGGTCGGAGAGTTGCGGGCGCTGGGCTGGTCAAGTCATGATGCGCTGCGCGATGATATGCCGGTGACTGCATTTCGCCTCGAAGGCGAGAACGGCCCTGAATACTGGATGGGCCTGAAGAATTTCTACGCGATCACGCGTTATAACCGCAGCGTGATGTACGCCATGGCCGTACATCAACTGTCTGAACAGCTGGTACAAGCACGGGGCGTCAAGTAATGCAGGCATTGCCTAACAATAAACCCCTGAAGCTGGTGGCATTCGCTGCGTTGGCAGTATTGGTCGCCAGTTGTTCGACCAGCCGTTCGCCAACGCCGAAAACCTCGAATACCGCTGTGCGTGCGCAGCCGGGTCTGGACATCAACCGTGCGCACAAAGACGGCGCACCGTGGTGGGACGTCGACGTATCGCGCATCCCCGATGCCACCCCGACCCTGCACACCGGCCCGTACAAGGCCAACCCGTACACCGTGCTGGGCAAAACCTACTTTCCGCTGCAGGAATCGAAGACCTACGTCGCTTCCGGCACAGCTTCCTGGTACGGCACCAAGTTTCATGGTCAGAACACCGCCAACGGCGAGGTCTACGACCTCTACGGCATGAGCGCCGCCCACAAGACTTTGCCATTGCCAAGTTACGTTCGGGTGACCAATCTGGACAACAACCGCACAGTGATCTTGCGGGTCAACGACCGTGGGCCGTTCTATTCCGATCGCATCATCGACTTGTCCTACGCCGCCGCGAAGAAACTCGGTTACGCCGAAACCGGCACCGCGCGGGTCAAGGTCGAAGGCATCGATCCGCAGCAATATTGGGCCGCCAAGGGCCGTCCGGCACCGTTGATGCTCAACGAGCCGCAGGTCGCGCAGAACAGCGCTCCGGTGATCACGGCGTCGGCCGGCACCGTCGAGCAATGGACGCCGCCACCGCAACAACATGCCTCTGACACCGTCCCCGTGCCGATGAGTGCAAAAAAAAACGCTTCTGCAACAGCAACTGGCCAGTATCTGCAGGTGGGCGCGTTCGCCAACCCGGACGCTGCAGAACTCCTGAGGTCGAAGCTCAGCGGGATGGTGAGCGCTCCGGTGTTCATCAGCTCGATCGTGCGCAATCAGCAGACTCTGCACCGGGTACGCCTGGGGCCGATCGGCTCGCCGGGTGAAATTGCCCAGGTGCAGAACAGCGTGCGCCTGGCCAACCTTGGTTCGCCAAGCGTGGTCACCGAGTAAGTAAAACGTAGAACTTGATTGACGATTCACCAGCGATTGGGGGGTGAATCAGGTTGTTGGCTCGTCGAAGAACAAAAGCCCGGCAAGGGTGACTGGAGTGAGCAACTGAACACGCGATGGCTCGTTAGAAAGTCATCTGATTAAATTTTGTCCGCAAGGACAGTTTCCATTAGCGATTTCGAGAGACGGATGAACATCACCACCTTTGCCAAACGCCTGTGTCTGCTAGTCCCGCTGCTCCTCTCGCCAGCCGCCTTCGCGGCCGAGATGATGCCGTCGCCACCACAACTGGCCGCCAAAGCCTACGTTCTGATGGACGCCAGCAGCGGCAACGTGCTGGTCGAGAACAATGGCGACCAGCGTCTGCCACCGGCCAGCCTGACCAAACTGATGACCGCGTACATTGCTACGCTGGAAATCCGTCGTGGCCAGATCGGTGAAAACGATCCAGTGACCGTCAGCGAAAACGCCTGGCGTACCGGCGGTTCGCGGATGTTCATCAAAGTCGGCTCGCAGGTCACTGTCAGCGACTTGCTGCACGGCATCATCATTCAGTCCGGCAACGACGCCAGCGTTGCGCTGTCCGAGCACATCGCCGGCAGCGAAGACGCGTTCGCCGACCTGATGAACAAGACTGTGGCTGATCTGGGCATGACCAATTCCCACTTCATGAACCCGACCGGTCTGCCAAACCCTGAGCACTACTCGTCGGCTCACGACATGGCGATCCTGGCGCGCGCGATCATCCACGAAGACCCGGCTCACTACGCGATCTACTCGCAGAAAGAGTTCTTCTGGAACGGCATCAAGCAGCCTAACCGCAACCTGCTGCTGTGGCGCGACAAGACCGTCGACGGCCTGAAAACCGGTCACACCGACGAAGCCGGCTACTGCATGGTGTCCTCGGCTGTACGTGACGGCCAGCGCCTGATCGCCGTGGTGTTCGGCACCAACAGCGAAGTGGCCCGCGCCGCTGAAACCCAGAAGCTGCTGACTTATGGCTTCCGCTTCTTCGAAACCCAGACCTTCTATCAGAAGGGCACCGAACTGGCTCAGGCCCCGGTGTGGAAAGGCACCACCAATCAAGTCAAGGCCGGCCTGGCTGAAGACCTGACCATGACCCTGCCAAAAGGCCAGCTGAAGAAGCTCGCTGCGAGCATGACCATGAACCCGCAACTGGTTGCGCCAATCGCCAAGGGCGACGTGATCGGTAAAGTCGAAGTCAAACTGGAAGACAAGGTCGTGCACAGCGCTGACCTGATCGCTCTGGATGGCGTCGAGGAGGGTGGTATCTTCCGCCGCATGTGGGATAGCATCCGTCTATTCTTCTACGGCTTGTTCAACTGATTTGTGTTGACCTGCATGGCCCCGCCCCGATCCGGAGCGGGGCCATGCGCGTTATCACGGCTTGCGCTCAAGAGGCCGTTACGCCATGACCGATACCGAAGTAAAGGCGCCAAAGATCGAATTCCCGCAGACTGATTATCCGATTAAGGTGATCAGCGATACGGGTGTTGGCAACAAGGACAAGATCATCGAGATCGTCCTGAAGCACGCCACCATCAATGATGAGCGCATCGACGAGCGTCAAAGCAGCAACGGCAAATACACCACCATCCAGTTGCACATCGTCGCGACCGATCAGGATCAGCTGTACAACATCAACAGCGATCTGCGGGCAACCGGTTTCGTGCACATGGTGTTGTGATGCCGGGCACGCTGGGCTTTCGTGAGCTCGGCCAGATGGCTTACGAGCCGGTCTGGCATGCCATGCAACGTTTTACCAACGAACGCGGCAGCGATGCCGCCGACGAAATCTGGCTCGTCGAACACCCACCGGTGTTCACTCAGGGCCAGGCCGGCAAGGCCGAACATTTGCTGCTGCCGGGAGATATCCCGGTGGTACAGGTCGATCGCGGCGGGCAGGTGACATATCATGGCCCCGGCCAATTGGTGGCTTACCTGTTGCTGGACGTGCGCAAGCTGGGTTTCGGCGTACGTGATCTGGTCAGTCGCATGGAACAGTGCCTGATCGAACTGCTGGCCAGCTACGGCGTGACCGCCGCAGCCAAGCCAGATGCTCCCGGCGTCTATGTCGATGGAGCGAAAATCGCTTCTCTGGGTTTGCGGATTCGCCACGGTTGCTCCTTTCATGGCCTGGCCTTGAACGTGGATATGAACCTGGAACCGTTTCGACGGATTAATCCCTGCGGCTATGCCGGGCTGGCGATGACCCAGCTGAGCGACCATGCAGGATCGATTGAATTTGCCGAGGTAAGTGCCCGGCTGCGCGCGCAGCTCGTCAAACACCTCGACTATGCTGATCAGACGACCCTGACGGGCGGAATCGACTGATATGACTACTGATGCAGTGCAAACCATGATCCCGACGCTCGACGTGACCGAGCGCCCGGCCCCGCGTCCCAAGGTAGAAGCCGGCGTCAAGCTGCGCGGCGCCGAGAAGGTTGCACGCATCCCGGTAAAGATCATTCCGACCACCGAACTGCCGAAGAAGCCTGACTGGATTCGTGTACGCATCCCGGTTTCGCCGGAAGTCGACCGGATCAAGAGCCTGCTGCGCAAACACAAGCTGCACAGCGTCTGCGAAGAAGCGTCCTGCCCGAACCTGGGTGAGTGCTTCTCCGGCGGCACCGCGACCTTCATGATCATGGGTGACATCTGCACCCGTCGCTGCCCGTTCTGCGACGTCGGCCACGGTCGTCCGAAGCCACTGGACGTCAACGAGCCGGAAAGCCTGGCCATCGCCATCGCCGACCTCAAGCTCAAGTACGTGGTGATCACCTCGGTTGACCGCGATGACCTGCGTGACGGCGGTGCCCAGCATTTTGCCGACTGCATCCGCGAAATCCGCAAGCTGTCGCCGAACGTGCAGCTCGAGACGCTGGTCCCGGATTACCGTGGCCGCATGGACGTTGCCCTGGAAATCACCGCCGCCGAGCCGCCGGATGTGTTCAACCACAACCTGGAAACCGTGCCGCGCCTGTACAAGGCTGCGCGTCCGGGTTCGGATTACCAGTGGTCGCTGACCTTGCTGCAACGCTTCAAGCAGATGATGCCGCACATTCCGACCAAGTCCGGCTTGATGCTGGGTCTGGGCGAGACCGACGAAGAAGTCATCGAAGTGATGAAGCGCATGCGCGAACACGACATCGACATGCTGACCCTCGGTCAGTACCTGCAACCGTCGCGCAGCCACTTGCCGGTACAGCGTTTCGTGCACCCGGACACCTTCGCCTGGTTCGCCGAGGAAGGTTACAAGATGGGCTTCAAGAACGTCGCTTCCGGCCCTCTGGTACGTTCTTCGTACCATGCCGACGAGCAGGCGAAGCTGGTCAAGGCTGAGTTGATGGGTTCCTGATTCAGCGCTGAATGAAAGATGCCCGCCGAGGCTTTGCAGCCCGGCGGGCATTTTTTTGCCTGTCCTACGCCAGACGCCGACTTTTCCTGCAACTTGCGGGGCGACGCAGCCTCTTCTGTTTGTCCCCGTTCCTGACTACTGTGTGTGCATGACTTCACACAGGGAGATCCATGGATGACCGTTCGACCGACCCATACCCTTTTTCCGCATAAGCCTGTGCCGGCGCTGCCGTCAGAAGGGCTGATCGGCGTGATCGCGCCGGCCGGTCCCGGTGCGCTGGATACCGACAAGGCAGTGCAATGGATGCGCGCCCGCGGTTATGGGCTGAAAGTATTTCCTGGCGTCTACGAGAAGGACGGCTATCTGGCTGGCAGCGATGACGTGCGCCTCAACGATCTGCACGCCGCGTTCGCCGACCCCGAAGTGGACGCGATCATCTGCCTGCGCGGTGGCTACGGTACGCCACGGCTGCTGGACCGCATCGACTACGATCTGCTGAGTCGCAACGCCAAGCCATTTGTCGGCTACAGCGACATCACCGCGCTGCACCTGGCCATCAGCCGCTACGCAGGGTTTGTGACCTTTCACGGGCCTTTGCTCAACGCCGATCTGCTCGGTGACAAGCAGCCGCCGACCGTCACTTCGTTCTTCGCCATGCTGCGCGGCCAGTTGAAGGCGGGGAGTGTGCTCAGCCATCCGGTGGCTTATCCGTTGACCACGGTGGAGTCCGGTATCGCCCATGGACGCTTGCTCGGCGGCAACCTGGCGATGATTGCCGCTACGTTAGGGACGCCTTACGAGATTGATGTCGAAGGGGTGATTCTGCTGATCGAAGATATCAACGAGCCGCTGTATCGCATCGACCGCTTGCTGACGCAGATGCGCCTGGCCGGCAAGCTGGCGAAGCTGCGCGGTGTGCTGGTCGGCGACGTGGCGGGAGTGGACGTCGCGGCACTGAATCGGTTGCTCAAGCAGACTTTTGCGCCGCTGCGGATTCCGGTGCTGTCGGGCTGGCGCAGCGGGCATTGCGATCCGAACCTGACGCTGCCGATGGGCGCGCTGGTGCGGCTGGACGCCGGCAAGAAGGAATTGATGCTCGAGCAGGATGTCGTGACCCGGTAAAGCAAAAGATCGCAGCCTGCGGCAGCTCCTACAAGTAACGCATTCCAATGTAGGAGCTGCCGCAGGCTGCGATCTTTTGATCTGGCTTTACTGCGTGCGCAGGCTTTCCAGCAACTTATGCGTCGGATAGCCGTCCGCCGGCCAGCCAAACGACTGCTGCGCACTGCGAATCGCCTTGCGCGTATTGGCGCCGATAATCCCGTCCGCCGTGCCCGCATCGTAATTGCGCGCGCTCAACAGCGACTGCAATTCGATGCGCTCGGTACGGCTCAACGGCAGATCATCTTTCGGCCAGTTGCCACTGATCAAGCCGCCGCCATTGAAGCGCTCGGACAACAAGCTTACTGCCAACGCGTACGACGACGAATTGTTGTACTTGAGGATCGCCCGGAAGTTGTCGAGGATCAGGAATGCCGGCCCACGATAACCCGCCGGCAGCAGCAGGGCGGCAGACAGTTGCTCAGAGCCTGCTGGCACCTGACCGCCATTGGGCAGAGTCACGCCGAGTTGACGCCATTCGGCAACGCTCTTGCGAATCGCACCGTCAGCCAGTGTGTAGTTGAAACTGCTCGGCAGTTGCACTTCGAAGCCCCAAGGCTGACCGCGTTGCCAGCCAGAGCTTTGCAAGTAATGCGCAGTGGACGCCAGCGCGTCGGCCGGGCTGCCCCAGATGTCGCGCCGACCGTCACCGTCGAAGTCCACGGCGTGGGTGTTGTAGGTGGTCGGAATGAACTGGGTCTGGCCCATCGCGCCGGCCCAGGAGCCGAGCATCTTCTCCGGTGTGATATCGCCCTGTTGCAGGATCTGCAGCGCAGCGATCAATTGCGCATGGGCAAAGCCCGGACGGCGACCTTCGTAGGCCAGGGTGGCCAGCGAGTTGATCACCGATTTGCTGCCCTGGAACTGGCCGAAATTGCTTTCCATGCCCCATACCGAAACGAGCGCCTGACGGTCGACGCCATAACGCTGTTCGATGCTTTGCAGAATATCGGCGTACTGGTCGATCAAGGCCTGGCCTTTACGCACGCGCAGTGGCGATAGCGCGCCGTCGAGGTATTCCCACACCGGGCGAGAAAATTCTGGCTGGCTGCGGTCGGCGCGAATCACGCTGGCGTCGAAACTGACATTGGCGAAGGCGCGATCAAACAGCTCAGGACGAATCCCGGCGGCCAGTGCGTCCTTGCGGAAACCTGCCTGCCACTCGGCAAAGGTCTGGGTCGGCTGAAGATCGAGAGGGTCGGCGGACGGCACTACCGGCGGAATGATCGCTGGGGCCGTGGCGACTGGAGCGGCTTGAAGAGGTTGCGCGTCGGCGGCGGTGGGTTTTTCCGCACAGGCGACAAGCAGAACGAAGCTTGCTGCAGCGATCGAATGGCGAACAGGCCAACGACGGGAAAGACTTAGGGGCATGCACAGTTCCAGGGGAAACGAATCAGATGCAGACCTTAACATGACCGGGGGGTACTGCGCTTCAGGCAGCCAGAAAGTAAGAAGCCTCCCAGCTTTTAGACTGGAAGGCTTCGCGGCGGTAGCTGCCTTTGCCCTTGTTCGGTTGTTCCTGGCGGCTGCGGAACAGCGGTTGGGCGATGATGGATTTGGCCTTGTTGGGGCCATGTTTCGATGGCTTTTTGCTCATGAGGGTTCTCTCGTGTGAGTGGGTTTTGCGCGGCAAATAATCTGCTCATGCTAAACAAAAGTCAAAAGATCGCAGCGTGCCGCAGTTCCTACACCAATCTATGTAGGGGCTGCGGCACGCTGCGATCTTTTGATCTTATTCGGCAGGCAGTGAAAGTCGCTGGCCAGCCATCAACAACGCCAAGCGACTCAGGCTCATCCACGGCGAGCCGGTAGCCTGGCCTTTGATCTGCGCATCGATGCGCTGCGCTTCGAGCAACAGCTGTGCCCAGCGTTGCGCCGTATAGCGTTGCAAGGCTTTGCTCATCAGCGGTTTGCGCTTGTCCCAGACCGGTGGTTTTGCCTGGCTAAAGCACTTGTCCAGCGGCGTGCCCTGGCTGTACTGCAACGAGATATTGGCCAGCAGGCGCAACTCCCGCGCCAGCGCCCAGAGAATCACCGGTGGCTCGACGCCTTCACCGCGTAGCCCTTCGAGCATGCGCAGTGCATGGGTCGGTTCGCCGTTGAGTACGGCATCGGTCAGTCCGAAGACGTCGAATCGGGCACTGTCGGCCACTGCGGCCTGCACGGTTTCGACGGTGATCTGGCCACCTTCGGCCATCAACTTGAGCTTTTCGATTTCCTGCGCGGCCGCGAGCAAATTGCCCTCGACGCGTGCAGCAATCAATTCGACCGCGTCCTGGCTGGCCGACAAACCGGCCTGCGACAGGCGCTGCCGAATCCAGCTCGGCAACTGATTGGCGTCCACCGGCCAGATCTGGATGAACTGGGTCTGCTGACCTTCAACCAGTGCCTTGCCCCACTTGGTTTTCTGCGCGCTGCCATCGAGCTTGGGCAGGCTGATCAGCAGCACCGTGTCTTCGGCAGGGCGTGAGCAATATTCGATGAAGGCCGCGGCGCCTTTGTCACCGGGTTTGCCCGAAGGCAGGCGCAGTTCCAGCAGGCGTTTTTCCGCGAACAACGACATGCTCGCGCCGGCCTGCAGCAACGTGCCCCAATCGAAATTGGCGTCGGCAGCAAAGACCTGGCGTTCGTCGAAACCTTGCTGGCGAGCAGCACTGCGGATGGCGTCGGCAGCCTCCTGGCACAACAGCGGGTCATCGCCGCTGATGATGTAGACCGGCGCGAGGGCGCCTTGCAGGTGTTTACCGAGTTGAGCGGGAGCGAGCTTCATAAGAAATACCGAACGGGGCGCCTGAGCGCCCCGAACGTCTTACTGCTTGGGTATTTCGAGCGGCGACTGGCGCGGGGTTTCCGCTTCAGCCTTCTGTGCCGCTTGCAGCGCGTCGGCTTCAGCCTTGGCGCGGTCGTTGGCCGCTTGCTGCAGTTGCTCCAGTTGCGCCGGAGTCAGCTGTTGCAGGCGCAGCATCATGCGTTGAACCAGTTCGCGACGGGTTTCACGACGGGCGTCGTTGGCTTCCTGATCGGAGCCGACCAGGTTGTTGCCGTCGTGGATGAACACCTTCTGCACTTCGAGCTTGCTGCTCAGCAGGTTCAGGTTGTGTTCGCCAATGATGTCGTAGTTCAGGACGGTATTGACCTGATATTCGCCAGTACGGCCGGCACCGGCGTAGCTGAGAATACGCTGGTTTTCCTGCTCGTCAGCCAGGTACAGCTTGTACGGTGCACCGCTGTATACCTTGACGCCGCTGGACTCGAGCACCTGACGCAGCTCGGTGACGGTCTCGCCGTAGGCGTTGCGTGCGCTCAGGTCGAGCTCCTTGATCGTCAGTTCGGTGGTGCCAGTGCCACGCAGCTGGAAACCGCAGGCGCTCAGCAGAACAGCGAGGCCCATCACCAGCAGATTGCGTTTGATCATTGTGTTGCTCCCCTTGAAACCATGTGGGCCGACCTTGCGGCCCGAAAGGTTTTACAGTGCGTCAGGCGGACCTGACGCCCAATCCAATTTAGCTGGCGACGATGTTGACCAGTTTGCCCGGAACCACGATCACCTTGCGAATGGTCAGTCCGTCGACGAAACGCAGCACGTTTTCGTTGGTGCGCGCGGCGGCTTCGACTTCTTCGCGGGTGGCGCTGGCCGGCATTTCGATCTGGCCACGCAACTTGCCGTTGACCTGGATAACCAGGGTCAGGCTGTCCTGTACCAGTGCACTTTCGTCCACCGCCGGCCAGCCTGCGTCGATCACCGGTTCAGCATGACCCAATTGATTCCACAGCTCATGGCTGATGTGCGGAGTGATCGGTGCCAGCAGCAGCGTTACCGCTTCCAGGCCTTCCTGCAGCAGTGCGCGATCCTGTTCGGTGCCTTGCGCGGCTTTTTCCAGCACGTTCATCAGCGTCATCACCTGGGCGATGGCGGTGTTGAATTTGTGGTTCTGGCCGACGTCGTGGCTAGCCTGCTTGATGGCCAGGTGGATCGAACGGCGTACGGCTTTCTGCTCGTCGTTCAGGCCGGCGACATCCAGTTTGCCTGGCAAGCCCAGGGTCACGTGGGCTTGCGCCAGACGCCAGACGCGCTTGAGGAAACGGTGCGAACCTTCGACGCCGGAGTCGGACCATTCCGCGCTCATGTCAGGCGGCGAAGCGAACATCATGAACAGGCGGCAAGTGTCGGCGCCGAACTGATCGATCATCGACTGTGGGTCGACGCCGTTGTTCTTCGACTTGGCCATCTTCTCGGTGCCGCCGATTTCCACCGGCAGACCGTCGGATTTCAGCTTGGCGCTGATGACCTTGGCTTTGCTGTCACGCTCGAGTTCCACGTCCGCCGGGTTGAACCAGGTGTAGGCACCGTTGGCTTCGCGACGATAGTAGGTTTCGGCGATCACCATGCCTTGGGTCAGCAGGTTCTTGAACGGTTCGTTGGAACTCACCAGACCTTCATCGCGCATCAGCTTGTGGAAGAAGCGCGCGTAGAGCAGGTGCAGAATCGCGTGTTCGATACCGCCGATGTACTGGTCGACCGGCAGCCAGTGATCGGCTGCGGATTTTTCCACCAGGCCACCTTCAAAGTGCGGCGAGGCGTAACGGGCGTAGTACCACGACGACTCGACGAAGGTGTCCATGGTGTCGGTTTCACGCTTGGCAGGCTGGCCGCATTTCGGGCAGGTGCACTCGTAAAACTCAGGCATGCGCGCCAGCGGCGAACCAGCGCCGTCCGGCACCACGTCTTCCGGCAGGACGACAGGCAGTTGATCTTCCGGCACCGGCACGTCACCGCAAGTGTCGCAGTGGATGATCGGGATCGGGCAGCCCCAGTAACGCTGGCGGCTGATACCCCAGTCGCGCAGGCGGAACTGGGTGCGCGAGGCGCCGAGTTCTTTCTTGATCAGCGCGACTTCCATGGCATCGAACGCGCCAGCGAAGTCCAGACCGTCGAATTCGCCGGAGTTGATCAGCGTGCCGTGCTCGCCGTAGGCATCTTGCCACGGGGCCGGGTTGGTCTCGCCAGAGCTGGTACGCACCACCGATTTCACCGGCAGGCTGTACTTGTGGGCGAATTCGAAATCGCGCTCGTCGTGCGCCGGTACCGCCATTACAGCGCCATCGCCGTAGTGCATCAGTACATAGTTGGCGACCCACACCGGCAGCTTTTCACCCGTCAGCGGATGCTCGACGAACAGGCCGGTCGGCAGGCCTTTTTTCTCTTGCGTGGCGACGTCGGCTTCGGCAACGCTGCCGCCCTTGCATTCAGCGATGAACGCTTGCAGTTCAGGGTTGTTTTTCGCGGCCAGGGTGGCCAGCGGGTGCTCGGCAGCGACGGCGACATAGGTCGCGCCCATCAGGGTGTCCGGACGGGTAGTGAAGACTTTGAGAGTGCCGGCTTCGCCGATCGAGTCGACGTTGTACGGGAACTGCACTTCCATGCCGCGGGATTTGCCGATCCAGTTGCGCTGCATGGTCTTGACCTGTTCCGGCCAGCCAGTCAGTTCGTCGAGGCTCTCCAGCAGTTCATCCGCATAGGCGGTGATCTTGAAGTAGTACATCGGGATTTCGCGCTTTTCGATCAGCGCGCTGGAACGCCAGCCGCGACCGTCGATGACCTGTTCGTTGGCCAGAACGGTCTGGTCGACCGGGTCCCAGTTCACGGTGCCGTTTTTACGGTAGATCACACCTTTTTCGAACAGGCGAGTGAACAGCCATTGTTCCCAGCGGTAGTAATCCGGCTTGCAGGTGGTCACTTCGCGCGACCAGTCGACCGCGAGGCCAAGGCTGCGCAGTTGCGACTTCATGTAAGCGATGTTTTCGTAGGTCCACTTGGCGGGCGCTACGTTGTTTTTCATCGCGGCGTTTTCTGCCGGCATGCCGAAGGCGTCCCAACCCATCGGTTGCAGAACGTTCTTGCCTTGCATGCGCTGATAGCGGGAGATCACGTCGCCGATGGTGTAGTTGCGCACGTGCCCCATGTGTAGCTTGCCGCTGGGGTAAGGGAACATCGACAGGCAGTAGAAAGTTTCCTTGCCTGGCTGTTCACTGACTTCAAAGGACTTTTGCTCGTCCCAGAACGACTGGGCGGCGGCTTCAATTTCACGGGGCTGATATTGTTCGTGCATGGCTACTTTTGTACTGGATAGGGGTGGCCTAATCCTCTTCAACGCAGGTTCCGGGGTTGGCCCGGACGAGCTGGAAGTGGAATTACAGGAAGCGCCGTAGCATACATGACCGCGCTTGGCCTAGGGAAACCCTGATTACAGCTACATACGCCGCAATACATGTACCGGGGGCCGTTGGTCGCGGCGTACCGCCGGTTTGTACAGCGAAGCTAAGCTCTAACTGGGGAGTGAGTCTTATCTTCAATGAGGTGAGGGATGGTGGAGCAACGGAAAAAAAACGTAACGAAACCCGAGCTGTACGAAAGATTGATCGATCGTCTGGGTATGGCCCTGGACGCCGTAAAAACCGCTGACCGGCTGCGCGATGAGCGCCCCCTGGAACTGGAATTGCGTGGCTTGAGCCCCGCCGAGTTCAAACTGGTCAAGGCCTATCTGGATCGCAGTGAACGTGAAACGCATGGATGCCTCTCGCAAGCAGTGAAGCAGCTCGATGCAGCACATTCGGCCAAGGTCATCTGGCTCAAGGACAAGGCGCCCGGCAGAGACACCATGAAGGTTCGCTCTCTGCAGGCCAAGTAAGCGCATGGCAGGTCAAAAAACGGATCTTTTTCAACAGGATCCCAACCTATCGGTTGTCGCGTTTTATTAACCCACTTAGGCTTCGGGCATCTCTGGAGATGCCCGATGACCTTTCGTTATTTCATCAAGCAACTTTTATTGCCTCCCGGCATTTTTTTATTGCTGCTGTTGGTCGCATGGTGGCTGCGTCGCTCACGCCCGCGCCTGGCCGGTGTGTGTTTTGCCATGGGTTTGGGCGGGTTCTGGCTGATGAGCCTGCCAGTCGTCGTGCAGTGGAGCGCCAAGGCGCTGGAGCGTGAACCGCCGTTGGCCCGCGCAGAGTGGGCGACGCTGGCACAACGCGCCGATGCGATTGTGGTGTTGGGTTCCGGGCGCGAACGGGGTGATCTCGCCTGGGGCGAGGATCAACCCACCGGTGTCGGGCTTGAGCGTCAGCGTTATGCGGCGCGGCTGGCCAAGGCGTCGGGCTTGCCGATCCTGACCAGCGGTGGTTTGCATTACGGCACGCCGCCGACCGAGGCGAAGTTGATGGCGGATTCGTTACTCGACGATTTCGGTGTAACGGTGCGCTGGCAGGAAGGTGAAAGCCGTACCACGTGGGAAAACGCCAAGTTCAGCGCCGATATTTTGTTGCCGCAGGGGATCAAGCGTGTGGTCGTGGTCACGCAGGCCTGGCACATGCCGCGTTCGGTGTGGAGTTTTCAGCAGGCAGGATTTGAAGTGGTGCCGGCGCCGGTGGGTTTTTTGGGCACTGATAACGCCCGACCGTTTGGTGGCTGGTTGCCGGAATTCAAATCGATCTGGCAGAGCGGGCAGTTGTTGAATGAAGCGGTGGGGCAGGTGGGGTATTCGCTGTTTTACCGCTGAAGAGCAAAAGATCGCAGCCTGCGGCAGCTCCTACATGGGATTTGTATTTTTCCCTGTAGGAGCTGCCGAAGGCTGCGATCTTTTGCTTTAAAGGGTTTTCGACATCCGGCTCGCCATCAGTGCCCAGCCAAACAGCAGCAGGCAGATGATCATCAGCGGCCACGAGCGATATTGCAGATACGGTGTCAGGTTGTGCATCGGCACCACTTCACCATACAAAATGCCCTGTTCGAACTGCGGAATCTGCTCGGTGATCTGCCCGAACGGGTTGATCAATCCGGTAACGCCGTTGTTGGTCGCACGGATCATCCAGCGACCGGCCTCAAGCGCACGCATCTGCGCCATCTGCAAATGTTGCAGGGGGCCAATCGAGGTGCCGAACCAGGTGTCGTTACTGATCGTCAGCAACAGATCGCTGCGTGCCGACAGACCGGCGGCGAAATCCGGGTACACCACTTCGTAACAGATGAACGGCGCAATCTGATAACCCTTGGCTTGCAGCAGCGCCTGATCGGCCGGGCCGCGAGCGAAGTCGGACATCGGCAAATCAAAGAACGCGATCAAGCCACGCAGGATGTCCTGCAACGGCACGTATTCACCGAACGGTACCAATTTCTGCTTCAGGTAAGTGCCATCGCCTTCGCCCACCACAGTGATGCCGTTGAAGAAGCGTCGTTCGTGACGAACCGTTTCGCGAATCGGCACGCCGGTGATCAGCGCCGATTTACGCTCGGCGGCAAAGTTACCCATCATGCTCAGGTAGCCCTCGGCGGACTCCTTGAGCACCGGCACGGCGGTTTCTGGCCAGATCAGCAAGTCGACCGGTTTTGAACGAAAGCTCAAATCGCGGTACAGCGCCAATTGCGCATTGAGCTCGGCCGGATCCCATTTCATGCTTTGTGCAACGTTGCCCTGAATCGCCGCAACGCTTAATGGTGCGCCGGACGGGCTGGTCCAGGCGTGGCCCTTGAGCGCAATACCGGCGATCCACGGCCCGATCAACAGCAGCAGGCCGGCAACGACGAACCCTTTACGACCGCTTTGCAGCAAGCGCGGCGCGTTGTAGATCAGCGCCGCCGTCAATGCCAGAACGAACCCAACCAGCCACATACCGCCGACTGGCGCGAGCCCCGACAGCGGGCCGTCGAGCTGACTGTAGCCCGAGTACAGCCACGGGAAACCGGTAAGAAACCAGCCACGAAACATTTCCTGAGCCACCCACAGCGCGGCAAATGCCAAGGCATCGGCCACCGGAGCCTCGTTACGGCGCAACCAGCGCGCCCAAATCCAGGCGGGCAGGGCGAAGAACCAGGCAATCGCGGCGGTAAACAGCAGCATCAGGAACCCGGCCAGCAGCACCGAAGCGCCGCCGAAATGGTGAATGCTGTAATAGATCCAGCTGGTGCCGGCGCCGAACAGGCCAAAACCGAAGCACCAGCCACGGCCCAGTGCCTGACGCGGACTCAGCTCGCGCAAACCGGCATAGAACAGACCGACCGCGAGCAAAGCCAGCGGCCAGATATTGAACGGTGCCAGAGCGAAGGTGGTGATTGCACCGGCCGCCACGGCCAGCAGATTACCGGGCCAGCCGGGGCGGGTTGTCCAGCGCATTTCAGTCCTTAGATTTTTTACCGGGCGATTGGGGTCAGTCGCAGCAAGTGAATCCGACGGCTGTCGGCGTTCAGGATGCGGAAACGATAGGCGCCGATTTCAGTGATTTCGTTGCGTTTTGGCAAGTGCCCGAACGCGCTCATCACCAGACCGCCGACGGTGTCGAACTCGTCGTCGGAGAACTCGCTGTCGAAGAACTCGTTGAAGTTCTCGATCGGCGTCAACGCCTTGATCAGGAAGTCGCCACTGGGCAGCGGTTTGATGTAGCTGTCCTCTTCGACGTCGTGCTCGTCTTCGATGTCGCCGACGATCTGTTCCAGCACGTCTTCGATGGTCACCAGACCTGCCACACCGCCGTATTCGTCGATGACGATGGCCATGTGGTTGTGGTTGGCGCGGAATTCACGCAGCAACACGTTCAAGCGCTTGGACTCCGGCACGAACGTGGCCGGGCGCAGCAGATCCTTGATGTTGAAGCTGTCGCCGTTTTCCTTGAGGATCAGCGGCAGCAGATCCTTGGCCAGCAGCACGCCCATCACATCGTCATGGCTTTCGCCGATGACCGGATAGCGCGAGTGGGCCGAGTCGACCACGGCCGGGAGGAATTCACGCGGTGTCTGGGTCGCCTTGATGCTGATCATCTGCGAGCGCGGCACCATGATGTCGCGTACTTGCAGGTCAGCTACCTGAATGGCGCCTTCGACGATGGCCAGCGCTTCGCTGTCCAGCAGTTTGTTCTGATGTGCATCACGCAGCAGCTCGAGGAGCTCCTGACGGTTCTTCGGCTCGTGGGCAAAAGCCTGGGTCAGTTTACCCAGCCATGACTTCTGCCCGTTGCTCGATCGATCTTCGCTCATAGCGATTACTCTGAATCCTTTGTTGTAACGATAGGGGATGTTTCGGTTTCGTCGTCCGCGTACGGATCGGGATAACCCAATTCGGCAAGCAACTCGCGTTCCAGTGCTTCCATTTCTTCGGCTTCCTCGTCATCTATATGGTCGTAACCGAGCAGATGCAAGCAACCGTGAATGACCAGATGTGCCCAATGGGCCTTTAGTTCCTTGCCTTGCTCGGCAGCTTCACGCTCGACCACGGCCACGCAGATCACCAGATCGCCGAGCAGCGGGATATCGAGAAACTCGTCGGGCACTTCGGCAGGGAACGACAGGACGTTGGTCGCGTAATCCTTATGGCGCCAGGTGTGATTGAGCTCGCGGCCTTCTTCCTCGTCGACCAGACGAATGGTCATTTCCGAGTCGGCGGTGCGCTGGCGCAGGGCCAGTTCGCACCACAGGCGAAAGTCGGCCTCACTCGGCGCGTGCGCTTCGGTCGCGATTTGCAGGTCTAGCTCAAGCATTTCGCGAGGTTTCCTTGGGTGCTTCGTCACGGTTTTCGAAGCGCTCATAGGCTTCGACGATCCGCTGGACCAAAGGATGGCGCACGACGTCTTTAGGCTGGAAGTGGGTGAAGCTGATGCCTGGCACGTCTTTCAGCACTTCGATCACATGGTGCAGGCCTGACTTGGTGCCTTTCGGCAAGTCGACCTGGGTAATGTCACCGGTGATGACGGCCGTAGAGCCAAAGCCGATACGGGTGAGGAACATCTTCATCTGTTCGACGGTGGTGTTCTGGCTCTCGTCGAGGATGATGAAGCTGTTGTTCAGCGTGCGACCGCGCATGTAGGCCAGCGGCGCGACTTCGATCACCTGGCGCTCGATCAGCTTGGCCACGTATTCAAAACCGAGCATCTCGTAGAGCGCGTCGTAGAGCGGGCGCAGGTACGGGTCGATCTTCTGCGACAGGTCGCCGGGCAGGAAGCCGAGTTTTTCACCGGCTTCAACCGCCGGGCGCACCAGCAGGATGCGGCGGATCTGCTCGCGTTCCAGTGCATCGACGGCGCACGCCACGGCCAGATAGGTCTTGCCGGTACCGGCCGGACCGATGCCGAAGTTGATGTCGTTGCCGAGGACTTCCTTCACATAGCGCAACTGATTCAAGCCGCGTGGGCGAATCATGCCTTTCTTGGTGCGCAGGGCGACGGAGGCTTCGGCGGGGGCGTGGTTGTCCAGCTCGACGACGGCTGATTCCTGCAGGAACAGGTGCACGAGGTCCGGCGACAGCTCGGTACCCTTGGTTTCCCGGTACAGGCGGCGCAGCAGGTTTTCCGCAGACGTGGTGTGCTTGGGGTCGCCGATCAGCTCGAACTGGTTTCCGCGGTTGCGGATCTCGATGGTCAGGCGCTGTTCGATCAAGCGCAAATGCTCGTCGAATTGCCCGCACAGATTGGCGAAGCGGCGTGCCTCAAAGGGCTCGAGAATAAAACGATGTGGTTCTATGGGTGCGTTCAAGGTCGTATTTAGCCGCCCTGGGGCAATTAAGATGAAATCAAGGATAACGCCAGAGGCCTGGGTGCGAAAGCTCTTAAATATTCTTGGCGTCGAGACCGTCAAGATCGCAGCCTTCGGCAGCTCCTACAGGAGAATGCGATCCATGTAGGAGCTGCCGAAGGCTGCGATCTTTTGCTGTTACTGAATCAGCGAGCCACGCAGCGAGTGCGGTTGTGCCGCGTCGATGTGCACGTCGGCGAACTGGCCAATCAGGGTTGGATTGTCGCAGCGGAAGTTGACGATACGATTATTCTCGGTACGCCCTTGCAGCTCGCCCGGGTCTTTCTTCGAATAATCGGTCACCAGAATGCGCTGAACGGAACCGACCATTTGTCGGCTGATCTCGAAGCCTTGCTGATTCAGGCGATGTTGCAGCGCGTTCAGGCGCTCCTTCTTCAACTCTTCCGGGGTCTCGTCGGCCAGATCGGCAGCCGGTGTGCCCGGACGCTGGCTATAAACGAAAGAGTAAGAGAAGTCGAAACCGACGTCGGCAATCAGCTTCATGGTCTGTTCGAAATCTTTCTCGGTCTCGCCGGGGAAACCGACGATGAAGTCCGAGCTGATGCAGATCCCCGGCACGGCGGCACGCAGTTTGCGCAGCTTGGATTTGTACTCCAGCGCGGTGTGGTTGCGTTTCATCGCCGCGAGAATCCGGTCGGAACCCGATTGCACCGGTAAATGCAGATGCTTGACCAGTTCCGGCACGTCGGCGTGGGCCTGGATCAGGCTGTCGGAGAACTCCAACGGGTGCGAAGTGGTGTAGCGAATGCGGTCGATGCCATCGATGGCGGCGACAACGCGAATCAGTTCGGCAAGATCAGCCAGGCGACCGTCATGGGTGGTACCGCGATAGCCGTTGACGTTCTGCCCGAGCAAGGTCACTTCACGCACGCCGTTTTCGGCAAGGTGGATGACTTCGGCGATCACGTCGTCGAACGGCCGGCTGACTTCTTCACCACGGGTGTAAGGCACCACGCAGAACGTGCAGTATTTGCTGCAACCTTCCATCACCGACACGTAAGCGCTCGGGCCATCAATGCGCGGCTCGGGCAGGTGGTCGAATTTTTCGATTTCCGGGAACGACACGTCGACTTGCGGCAGTTTGGTGATGCGCGCAGCGTCGATCATTTCCGGCAGGCGGTGCAGGGTCTGCGGGCCGAAGACTACGTCGACGTAAGGGGCGCGATCGCGGATTGCCGCGCCTTCCTGGCTGGCCACGCAACCGCCGACGGCGATCACCATGTCCGGGTTGGCCAGTTTCAGTTCGCGCCAGCGACCCAGCTGCGAATACACGCGATCTTGCGCGCGCTCGCGAATCGAGCAGGTGTTGAGCAGAATCACGTCGGCGTCTTCCGCGCGTGCGGTGACTTCCAGGGCCTGATGTTCACCCAGCAGATCGACCATGCGCGAGCTGTCGTACTCGTTCATCTGGCAACCGTGGGTTTCGATGTAAAGCTTCTTGGCCATGGATTAGTGTCGTCACGTGATTCAAAGAACCCGGCATTATAGGGAACAAGCCCTCAGGTTCCTACCGCTGTGCGTCCGGAGGCTATGCTATAGTTTGCGCCCTCATTTTTATCCCCGATGTTATCCCCCCGCCATGACCAAACGCGAAGCTCCAATCTATAAGGTGATTTTCCTCAACCAGGGCCAGGTGTTCGAAATGTACGCCAAGCAGATCTATCAAAGTGATCTGTGGGGCTTTCTGGAAGTGGAAGAGTTCGTCTTTGGCGAGCGCACGCAAGTGGTCGTCGACCCGAGCGAAGAAAAGCTCAAGGCGCAGTTCGAAGGCGTGGTACGCAGCTTTGTGCCGATGCATTCGATCGTGCGCATCGACGAAGTGGAACGTCTGGGCACCCCGAAAATCAGCGAAGCCCGTGGTGCGGTCGGCAATGTGATGCCGTTTCCGATGCCGATGCCTGAGAAGTAAGCCGTTCAGATGATCGTTCCCACGCTCTGCGTGGGAATGCCGCCTTCGACGCTCTGCGTCGGTGACGCGGAGCGTCACGGGATGAATTCCCACGCAGAGCGTGGGAACTATCGCTGATCAGGGAAGAGGCGAGAACGGTGTACGCCCATCGGCGCTCTGCAATTCCATCAGGTATTTACGGAAAATTTGCCCGAGCACCTGCGTGGCGGTCTCGAGGTCTTCGCGGGACATCTTTTCGGAAACTTCGTCGGCCGTGTCCAGCGCATCTTCAGCGCCGTTGACCGCAGCCATTTTCAAAACGATGTACGCCTGAATATTGTTGGCCTGCACGCCTTCACCGTGGAAGAACATGGTGCCCAGTTTGAATTGCGCCTGAGCGTGGCCTTGCAACGAGGCTTTTTCGAAATAGCTCAGGGCTTGATTGAGGTCGCGCGGCGCATTCTTGCCGTCGTAGTAGAACTCACCCAACTCGTATTGCGCTTGCGCATCCCCTTCGTCCGCCGCTTTCTGGCAGGCGGCCAGTGCCTGCGTGACGTCTTGCGGCTGAGTATTGAGGGTGCAACGACCCATCGCCGGGATCAACAACGAGTTGCCGCCTGCTTGTGCATGCGCGAGCAGGGGCTGAAGGAGCAACAGGCAGCCCAAGGCAAGGGTGCGGCCGGTGCGGTTCATGGGAATCGACTTACCTCTGAAGGGCACGCGGACCCATCGAGGGATCCAATAAGCGCGCATTATGAAATAAGCAGGGCCAACCTTACAAAGTCTTTACTCGTTTTTCTGCTGCGCGGGGAATATATCGCCCACTTTATGAGGGATTTTTGGCAGAGCGTCGGAAAAACCGTGCGGTTGTAGGTGAAAGCTGACGCTGGCAATAGCCAACGTCAGCGGTACGGCGATTACTTCAATGCAGCGAAAGCGCGCTCGGCGGCATCCAGCGTCAGTTGCAACTCGGCTTCGCCGTGAGCGATCGAGGTGAAACCGGCTTCGAACGCGCTCGGCGCCAGGTACACGCCACCTTCCAGCATCAAGTGGAAGAAACGACCGAACAGTGCCGCGTCGCTGGCCATCACGTCTTTAAAGGTGACGATGTCGTCAGCGCCGCTGAAGTACAGACCGAACATGCCGCCCGCCTGGGTGGTCACGAACGGAATACCCGCAGCATCGGCGCGTTGTTGCAGGCCATCGAGCAGACGCGTGGTGTAGTCGGTCAGCTCGGCGTGGAAACCCGGACGGCTGATCAAACGCAGCGTGGTCAAGCCGGCGGCCATGGCCAACGGATTGCCCGACAGCGTGCCGGCCTGATACACCGGGCCCAGCGGCGCGATGCGCTCCATGATTTCACGCTTGCCGCCGAAGCAGCCGACCGGCATGCCGCCGCCGATGATCTTACCGAAGGTGGTCAGGTCAGGATTGACCCCGTAGTACGCCTGAGCACCGCCGAGGGCGACGCGGAAACCGGTCATCACTTCGTCGAAAATCAGCACCACGCCATGTTTGTCGCACAGCGAGCGCAGGCCTTCGAGGAAACCTGGTGCTGGTGGTACGCAGTTCATGTTGCCGGCCACCGGCTCGACGATGATGCACGCCACTTCCTCGCCAACTTCGGCGAGCATCTGCTCAACCGCGTCGATGTCGTTGAACGGCAGGGTCAGGGTGTGTTTGGCGAACGCTGCCGGCACACCGGCCGAGCTCGGTACGCCTTGGGTCAGTGCGCCGGAACCGGCCTTGACCAGCAGGCTGTCGGAGTGACCGTGGTAGCAACCTTCGAACTTGATGATGCTGTCGCGACCGGTGTAGCCACGGGCCAGACGGATCGCGCTCATGGTCGCTTCGGTGCCTGAGCTGACCATGCGCACCATGTCCATCGACGGCACCAGCGAGCAAACCAGATCGGCCATCTCGGTTTCCATCGCGGTCGGCGCGCCGTACGACAAGCCGTGTTGCAGCTGATTGCGCACCGCGTCGAGCACGTCCGGATGGCTGTGGCCGAGGATCATCGGGCCCCACGAACCGACGTAATCGACATAACGCTTGTCGTCTTCGTCAGTAACGTAAGCGCCTTCAGCGTGTTTGAAGAACAGCGGCGTGCCGCCAACGCTCTTGAACGCGCGAACTGGCGAATTGACGCCACCGGGAATGTGTTTCTGGGCGTTGGCAAACAGGGTTTCGGAACGAGACATGATCGGGCTCTCAATCTTCAGGATTTGAACAATTCGTTGAATGCGCGGGCGCGGCGGGTCACTTCGGCGGTGCTCTCGGCACCGAACAAACCGTGAACCACGGCAAGCAGATCGACCCCGTGGGCCACCAGTGGCGCAGCGTTGTCGAGGCTGATGCCGCCAATCGCGCAGATCGGCAGGTGCAGCGTGCGCTTGGCGTCGTCGAGCAGATCGAGGCTGCAGGACGGCGCGCCGGGCTTGGTATTGGAATTGAAGAAGCGACCGAAGGCGACGTAGCTCGCGCCTTCTTTGGCGGCTTGTTCGGCCAGCGCGATTTGCGCGTGGCAGGTCGAACCGATGATCGCTTTCGAACCGAGCAGGGCGCGGGTCGGCGACAACGGGCCGTCGGTCTGACCGAGGTGCACACCGACGTTGAGGCGCGCCGCCAGTTCAGCGTCATCGTTGATGATCAGTTGCGTTTTGTAGCGCTCGCACAGATCGCGCAACGCTTCGGCCTCGCGCAGACGGCGGGCCTCGTCGTTGCTCTTGTCGCGGTATTGCAGCAGGGTGACGCCGCCTTCCAGCGCCGCCTCCACATAGGACAGAAACTTGCCGGCCAGCAATTCGCTGTCGGTAATGGCATACAGGCCACGTAGTTTCATCGGGCAGACCTCACGACGTTACGAGCAGAAATCCAGCGGCAAGCGACGCGGGACGAACTGGCCTTTGCCCAGTTGTTCGGCATCGCGAAGGGTGCGCCAGGTGTAATCCAGTGCGCTGCGTACGGCGCTGGCCAGGTGTTCGCCTTGGGCCAGCCGGCCGGCGAGGGCGCTGGCCAAGGTGCAGCCGGAACCGTGATAGCTGCCCGGCAGACGCTGGCAGACAAAGGTTTCACGCAGGCCATCGCGGCTGTACACGCGATTATGGATTTCAGTTTCGTCGCCGTGGCCGCCGGTGATCAGCAGGTTTTTGACGAACGGCAGGAGTTTTTCAGCGCACTCATCCGCCGTGCCTTCGGGCAGTTCGGCGAGGATGCGGGCTTCAGGAAGGTTAGGCGTAGCAATGATCGACAGCGGCAGCAGACGCTCACGCATCGCATAGCCGACCTCGTCCTTGCCCAGGCGTCCGCCGCCACCGGCGCGCAGCACCGGGTCGCAGACCACTGGCAAATGCGGGTGCGCCGAGAGCAGTTCGACAACGGTGTCGACCATTTCCAGCGAACCGAGCATGCCCAGTTTGACCGCTGCGACTTCGGAGTCGTTGAGCACGGCATTGGCTTGAGCCAATACCCACTCACGGTCGAGGACGCGGAAGTCAGTGACGTTGACGGTGTCTTGCACGGTCAGGGCGGTGACGGCCGGAGCCGCATGGCAACCCTGCGCGAGCAGGGCTTCGATATCTGCCTGCAAGCCGGCGCCACCACTTGGGTCGTGGCCGGAGAGACAGAGGACAACGGGGCGGGAGCTGTAGATATTCATGGTGCGCGAGCTTACCACCAAAGCTGATTTTCGGGTGTGGCTGGCGGAGCAAGATCAAAAGATCGCAGCCTGCGGCAGCTCCTGCATGGATCTGGGTTTTCCCAGTAGGAGCTGCCGCAGGCTGCGATCTTTTGATCTACCTGACCAACCCAACAGCTCTAGCCCGCTACTTTGCTCTGGAACGCCCGTTCTAGAGCCTTTGTAGGAAAAATTTCAATGGTGCTCAATGGCCATCAACGGCTATGCTAGTCTGGATCCAAACCAATAACAGGTAATACCGGTTTTACGTCTACTCAAAAGGAATGGGGGGCTTCCTGACACAACCGGACGAGCCACGCTGGGGCTTCAATGCGCTATTTGCTGATGTTGCTGTTCTGCTTGCCCCTCATGGCGAGCGCCGTCGAATTCGACGAATTTACCCAGAGCCTCCCTCTGGGCCGGTCGCTGCAAGTGTTCGAAGACCCGAGCGGTCAGGCGAACATTGCCGATGTTCGCGCGCAAGCTGCCGCGGGCAATTTCAAACCTCACGATAAAGCCACGCTCAACGCCGGTTACTCGCGCTCGGCATTCTGGCTGAAAATCGACCTGCACTATCGCCCGAGCAATCCTGCCGCCCAACGCACCTGGTTGCTGGAACTGGCGTATCCACCGCTCGATCATCTTGACCTGTACCTCGCCGATGCCGCTGGCAACTATCGCCTCGTCCGCCAGACCGGTGACGCCTGGCCGTTCGCCAGCCGCGAAATCCGCCAGAACAATTACCTGTTCGACCTGGCTTTCGAACCGGATCAACAGCAAACCGTGTACTTGCGACTGGCCAGCGAAGGTTCGATCCAGGCGCCGGTGACGTTGTGGTCGAGCACTGCCTACCTCGAAGACCAGCCGGTGCGCCTGTACGTGCTGGGCATTATTTATGGCGTACTGCTCGGGATGGTGGTCTACAACCTGTTCATCTATCTGAGCGTGCGCGACACCAGTTACCTCTATTACATCTTCTACATTGCCTCGTTCGGCCTCTATCAACTGTCGGTGAATGGCGCGGCGGTCGAGTATTTCTGGCCAGACAATCCGTGGTGGGCCAACGCCGCCACACCGTTTTTCATTGGTTGCGCCGGCCTGTTCGGCAGCCAGTTCGCCCGCAGCTTCCTGCAGACCAAAACCCACAGCCGCTGGCTCGACCGTTTGCTGATCGGCCTGATTGCATTCGGTGCGCTGGTCATCGGCCTGTCGCTGATGACCAGTTACGCGCTGGCCCTGCGCCTGGCGACGACGCTGGCCCTGACCTTCACCGTGGTGATTTTTGCCGCAGGGATTCTGGCCTGGTGGCGCGGTTTGCGCGTGGCGCGGTACTTCATCATTGCCTGGTCGGCGTTTCTGCTCGGCGGCATCGTCAACACGCTGATGGTGCTCGGCCTGCTGCCGAACGTGTTCCTGACCATGTACGCCAGCCAGATCGGTTCGGCCATCGAAGTGGCGTTGCTGTCGCTGGCGCTGGCCGACCGCATCAACGCGATGCGCGAACAGCAAGCGCAGACGCTATACGACGCCGGGCAGAAACTCGAAGTGCTCAACCAGCAACTGGCCCACAGCAACAAGCTCAAGGACGAGTTTCTGGCGACCCTGACCCACGAACTGCGCACGCCGATGAACGGTGTGATCGGTTCGCTGGAGCTGATGCAGACCGTCGAGATGGATCCGGAGCTTGAGCAATACCAACAGACCGCCGCCGGTTCCGCCCGCGACATGATGCGCATGGTCAACGGCATCCTCACCCTCACCGAATTGCAGGCCGGCAAGCTCAAGGCCGCGCCGGGCAGCTTCAGCCTGCGCGCCGTTGTCGAGGCGCTGCGCGTGCAGTTCGATGGCAATGCCTCGAGCAAGTCGCTGGACTTCAAGGTCGATGTGCTGCCGACCCTGCCGGATCGCCTGCACGGCGACAGCGCCAAACTCGCACAATGCCTGGAATGCCTGCTGGATAACGCGATCAAGTTCACCCGCGTCGGTGGTCTGGCATTGCGCGTCACCGGCAAACCATCGATGGACAATCGTCTGGCGCTGTCCTTTGCGGTGATCGACACCGGCATCGGTTTCACCGATCTGGGCGAGGCGACGATGTACCAGCGCTTCTTTCAGCTCGACGGTTCGATGACTCGCGAGTACGGCGGGTTGGGCGTCGGTCTGGCGATCTGTCGGCAGTTGGTGGAGTTACTCGGCGGCAAGCTAACCCATCGCTCGGAACCCGGGCGCGGTAGTCGTTTCCAGCTTGATGTCGAGTTCGCCTTGCCGGTGGTCGAGGCTGTGCAAATTGCCCAGACTTCCCGCGATTGCGTGCGCGCGCCGCAGGATTGCACGGTGCTGCTGGTGGACGACAGCAGCGTCAACCAACTGGTGATGCGCGGCATGTTGCTCAAGCTTGGCTTTCGCGTGCGCACGGCCGACAACGGTGCGGCGGCGCTCGAATGCCTGCAGCGTGAAACGGTGGATGCGGTGCTGATCGATTGTCAGTTGCCAAGCCACGAAGGCGCGTCCTTGTGCTGCCAGATTCATGCGTTGCCGGGATGCGCCCACTTGCCGGTGTTCATGCTGGCGTTGAACGCTGATCGCGAGCTTTGCACAACCGGTGCGGCGATCGACTACCTGAACAAACCGGTGAAATTCGAAGACTTGCAGTCCGCGCTGGAGCGCCGTGTGCTGTGTTGTTGATAGGGTAAAAGCGCCGCAAATTCGGCGGGTATGACACTTTGTCAGGTCTCGGCGCGGTGCTTAACTGAGTTCCTTGGTTGAGCAAAGGAGCCCGTCATGAACCTGCATCAGTTTGCCGAAACCCACGAAGTCACCAACCAGCCACCGTCGCTGGACGGCACCAACCTGTACCGCATCGACTTACCGTTGCAGGAATGGTCGCGGCGCTTTGGTGCCGGTTGGGCCGAGTCACGGATCGATGCCTACGGCGCGCTCGCGGGCGGGCCGCTGATGGAGGCCGGGTTCCTCGCCAATCAGAACAAACCAACGTTTGCCAGCCATGACCGTTACGGTCATCGCATCGATCTGGTGGAATTTCATCCGGCCTATCACGAGCTGATGCGCACGGCGATCGAGCATGGCCTGACCTCGCTGCCATGGACCCATCCGCAGGACGGCGCTCACGTCGCCCGCGCCTCGATGAGTTATCTGCACAGCCAGGCCGAGGCCGGTAGCGGCTGCCCATTGACCATGACCTTTGCCAGCGTGCCGGCCTTGCGCTTGCAGCCGAACCTCGCTGAGCAATGGCTACCGAAAGTCCTCGCCACCCAATACGACCCGCGCAACGTCGGCATGGCCCACAAGGCCGGTGTGACCATCGGCATGGCCATGACCGAAAAACAGGGCGGCACCGACGTGCGCGCCAACACCACCAAGGCGTATCCGGTCGGTGCCAGCGGTCCGGGCCAGGCCTATGAACTGGTCGGCCACAAGTGGTTTTGCTCGGCACCAATGTGCGATGCCTTCCTGACGCTGGCGCAGACCGACAAGGGTTTGAGTTGTTTCCTGCTGCCGCGCCATCGCCCGGACGACACGCGCAATCAGTTCTACATCCAGCGTCTGAAAAACAAACTCGGCAACCAGTCCAACGCCTCCAGCGAAGTGGAATTCCGTGGCGCGCTGGCGTGGATGGTCGGCGAAGAAGGGCGCGGCGTGCCGACCATTATCGAAATGGTCGCGATGACCCGTTTCGATTGCATGGTCGGCTCCAGCGCGCTGATGCGTCAGGCGTTGACCCAGGCCAGTCACCACTGCGCGCACCGCAAGGTCGGCGGCAAGCTGCTCAGTGAACAGCCGTTGATGCAGAACGTCCTCGCCGATCTGGCGCTGGAAAGCGAAGCCGCGCTGGCCCTCAGTTTGCGCATGGGCAAAGCGCTGGATCATCTGGATGATCGTCACGAAGCGCAATTCGCCCGGTTGGTAACAGCGGTGGGCAAGTACTGGATCTGCAAGCGTGCGCCGGCGATGATCAACGAAGCGGCGGAATGCATGGGCGGCGCCGGGTATGTCGAGGAGAGCATCCTGCCGCGCCTGTATCGCGAGGCGCCGGTGAACTCGACGTGGGAAGGCTCGGGGAATGTGCAATGCCTGGATGTGCTGAGGGCGCTGTCGAAAGAACCGGGTGTGCTCGATGTGTTGTTCAGCGAACTCGGCGACGGCCATGGCGACAAACGCCTGGCCGCGCATATTCAGCAGTTGCAGGCGCAGTTCAAGGACACCAGCGACATTCAATACCGGGCGCGGCAACTGACCGAAGACATCGCGCTCGGTTTGCAGGCCAAGCTCCTGTTGGAGGCCGGAAATTCAACGGTCAGCGACGCCTTCATTGCCAGCCGCCTGAGCGCTGGCGGCCGGGTCTACGGCGCCTTGCCACGCGGTGTGGACGTCGAAGCCCTCGTCACCCGCGCAACCCCCCAAGGTGAGTAATCACACACTTCTCCTGTAGGAGCTGCCGCAGGCTGCGATCTTTTGATCTGATCTTTTAAAAACAAGATCAAAAGATCGCAGCCTGCGGCAGCTCCTACAGGGATCGTGGTGGCGCTTATATTGTGCGGTTGCCAACATGCCACTGTTCCCGTGACGCCACGATGCAGGCAAGATGAAGCTCTGCAAGTCAGAACACAGGAAGCTGATCGTGACCGAAGCGTTTATTGTTGTTCAAACCGCCGAACAAGCCGTGGATCGTCTGGCCGAGCTGCATGAGCGGGCCACCAGTGCGCTGAACTCGGCGCTCAAGCGTTACCTCAAGGATCGCGTCGAACCCGACGCGGCGCAGCGTGCCCTGTTTCGTTATCCCGAACTGCGTCTGACCTATCATTGCCAGGGCGAAGTGCCGCAGACCACCCGCGCTTACGCCAAAGTGCAATTGCCGGGCACCTACAGCGTCACCGTCACCCACCCGGCGGCGTTCCGCAAATACCTGCTCGAACAACTTGTGCCGCTGATGCACGACTTCACCGTGACCGTCGAAGTCGGCGTCAGTCAGCAAAACATTCCGTATCCGTATGTGGTCGAGCAGGGCGATGAACTGGCCGGTTCCGGTGTCACCGCTGCGGTGCTGGCGCGGGTGTTCCCGAGTACCGACCTGTCCGCCGCCACCGATGGCATCGCCGACGGCCTCTACGATTGGGAAAACACCGATCCGCTGCCGCTGGCGCTGTTCGACGCCGCGCGCGTGGATTTCTCGCTGCGCCGCCTGGTGCATTACACCGGCAGCGACTGGCGCCATGTGCAGCCGTGGATTCTGCTGACCAACTATCACCGCTACGTCGACCAGTTCATCGTTCATGGTCTGGAGCAACTGCGCAGCGACCCGCGTTTCGTGCGCATGGTCTTGCCGGGCAACGTGATCATCGAGAAGGGCATGGATCACGGCGAAGCGTCGGCGATTGCTGCCGGTGTGGTCTGGCACCGTTACCAGATGCCGGCGTATCACCTGATGGCCAGCGATGGCCACGGCGTGACATTGGTGAACATTGGTGTCGGCCCGTCCAACGCCAAGAACATCACCGACCACTTGGCCGTACTGCGTCCGCATTGCTGGCTGATGATCGGCCACTGCGGCGGTCTGCGTCAGTCGCAAACCATCGGCGACTACGTGCTGGCCCACGCCTACATGCGTCGAGACGGCATTCTTGACCGCGTGGTGCCGCCGAATATTCCGATCCCGGCACTGGCCGAAGTGCAAATGGCGCTGCAACAAGCAGCGGCGAATGTCACCGGCGAAAAGGGCGACGACCTGAAAAAACGCCTGCGCACCGGTACCGTGTTGACTTACGACGACCGGAACTGGGAATTGCGTTGGGCGCAGGAGCGGCCGCTGATCAACCTGTCCCGCGCGGTCGCGGTGGACATGGAAAGCGGCACGATTGCCGCGCAGGGTTATCGCCTGCGGGTGCCGTACGGCACGTTGCTGTGCGTTTCGGACAAACCGCTGCACAGTGAAATCAAGCTGCCCGGCTCGGCCAACGCTTTCTATGAACGCGCGGTCAGCCAGCACTTGAAGATCGGCATCGAAGCGGTGGACCTGCTGCGCACCGAACTCAACTCGCTGCACTCGCGCAAACTGCGCAGCTTCGACGAACCGCCGTTCCGTTAACGGTTAGTCGTGGTCATTTGACGGTCGGGGCACTAGCATTGTCAGTCCCGACCGTTAGATGTTCTTTTTCGCCATGTCCAGTCCGCAGCGTCCACCTTCCCGCCGCCCCGGCGCGAAGCCTCAGTCTTCTTCACCGCGCCGTGTTGCCAAGGCACCACCGGCCGAGCCGAAACTGATCCTGTTCAACAAACCGTTCGATGTGCTGACACAATTCAGCGACGGTGAGGGGCGGGCGACGCTCAAGGATTTCATCGATGTGCCCGGCATCTATCCGGCCGGGCGACTTGATCGTGACAGCGAAGGTTTGCTGCTATTGACCAACGACGGCCAGTTGCAGGCGCGGATTGCCGATCCGAAACACAAGCTGGCCAAGACTTATTGGGTGCAGGTCGAAGGCGTGCCGACAGCCGAGCAGTTGCAGCGTTTGCGTGACGGCGTCGAACTGAACGACGGTATGACGTTACCCGCCGAAGCACGGCAGCTGGAAGAACCGCAGTTGTGGCCGCGCAACCCTCCGGTGCGCTTTCGCATGACCGTACCGACCTCATGGCTGGAATTGGTGATTCGCGAAGGGCGCAACCGTCAGGTGCGACGCATGACGGCGGCGGTCGGCCTGCCGACGTTGCGCCTGGTGCGGGTGAAGATTGGTGGCTGGTCGATCGAAGGGCTTGATCAGGGCCAGTGGAAAGAAGTGCCGGCGCGCCTATAGAGCGCCGGATTCGATCAGGCCGATCACCACACTCTTGATGATGAATGCGGCCACGCCCAGGCCCAGCACGAAGAACAGAATGAACGAGCCAAAGCGCCCGGCCTTGGACTTCTTCGCCAGATCCCAGACGATGAAACCCATGAAAATGATCAGGATGCTGACCAGGCCGGTCATCATCCACTCTTCCAATACTGCAGGATCCATTGGCTATCTCCGGCACTCACGCGGCTAAAAGGGCGCGGCGAGTATACGCCAAGGTATGCGGGGAGGCATTGATCTGGGGCTGATCCGGAACTGTGGCCCTCACCCTAGCCCTCTCCCGGGGGAGAGGGGACTAACCGAGGTGTCTGGCGTGATACATCGACCTGAAAGATCGAGTCGATTATGGATTCACAGCAGAACGCTCAGGTCGGCGTACTTCTTCAGCATCTCTCGGTCGGCCCCTCTCCCCCTGAGAGAGGGCTGGGGTGAGGGGCTTTTGATCAGTTGCGCAGGTGGGTCAAGGGTAGTTCCGTGCTGTTCAACACCTGATTCAGCACAAAACTCGAGCGCACGCTGGTCACGCCCTCAATCCGGGTGAGATGCCCCAGCAACAGTTTCTGATAGTGATCCATGTCCGGCACCACTACTTTCAACTGGTAATCGGCATCCACGCCCGTCACCAGGCTGCACTCCAACACCTGCGGCAACGTGCGAATCGCCGCCTCAAAATTCTCGAAACGCTCAGGGGTATGGCGGTCCATGCCGATCAGCACGTACGCGGTCAGGCTCAGCCCGAGCATTTTGCGATCAAGCAACGCCACCTGGCGTGAGATGTAGCCGTCGTCTTCCAACTGCTTGACCCGTCGCGAGCATGGCGAAGGCGACAGACCGATGCGCTCGGCCAATTCCTGGTTGGAGATGCGGGCATCGCGCTGCAATTCCGCCAAAATGCTCAGGTCGTAACGGTCGAGTTTGCTCATCAATCTGTCCTTGGTTGTAACTATTGCGGCGGATTATCTATCCAGGGTTAAAAATTGCGCAAGTGGTGTTTATTTCAGCAATCTTCGCAATCATCTGTCGCCGCCTCGGGCCTATTCTTATCACCAGAATCACTGCTCGGTAACACAGTCCACGCGGCCCGCCCTATCAGGCCCGCCGCGGCCGCCACCCCCACCGGGGTTGTGCCGGCCCCCGAGCTGCACACTGTCCAGAAGACGGCGTGAGGTGAGCCGACGTCAAAAGCGTCGAGCCAGGACGAAGTTCTCTAGAAGGGAGGCCGACGGGTCTCCCTTTTTTCTTGCCTGCGATTTCATGCGGTCGCGCTCAATAAATAAGTTGCGCGACTGATAACCTGTTGCAGAACCCGCCGTGGGTATTCCCGGTCTTAGCTACAAGCCCTCTTACCTTTGCAGGTCCCGCAGTGAGGAAAAGCATGAATTCGCGCATCTGGCGTCTGGCCGGTGTTGGTTTGCTGTGTGTGAGTGTCAGTGTGCAAACGCTTGCCGATGAACCGCAGAATCGTGGACCGGATGGCGGTGGCCATGGCCAGGATCATCAGGGCAACAATCAGGGCCATGGCGGCAACAACCAGCCGCGCCCGCAGAACAATCCATCTCAAAATCAGCCGCCGCAGAATCAACCGCGGCCACAGAACAACGAGATCATTCGTGGCGACAACAGCCGCCAGTTCGAGCACAACGGCCAGCAGCACAACAATAATGGCCAGTGGCAGAACCACGATCAGAACCGTCCCGCGTACAACCCCAATCCGGTACGCCAGCCGCCACCGCCGCCACAACTGCCGGCCAACAGCCTGCCGATCCAGCCGCGCCCCGACGCCGTGCGCCAGACGCAGGAGCCACGCCAGGGTTACTACCGCGACGAGCGTCCGCAGAACGGTTACAACAATCAGCATTGGCAGACCAATAACCGGCCGCCCGATGACAATCGCTGGCCGGGGCGTCCGGACGGGCATGGCAATGGGTGGGGGCCAGGCCCGCAATATCGGCCGGGGCATGTGATCGACCGCTTCCCGGACCGCGATTACCGCGTGCCGTATCGTGGTCAGGATTACTTCTATTCCGGCGGTTACTGGTATCGCCCGCAAGGCCCACGCTACATCGTCGTGCAGCCGCCGCGCGGGATCCGCACGCAGTATCTGCCGGATTATGCCCGCGAAGTGTGGATCGGTGGATCGCTGCTGTTCCTCGCCGCCGGTTCCTATTACGCCTATCAGGAAGCGACGCAGGATTACGTGGTCGTCGAGCCGCCTGTGCAGCAACAGCCGCAACCGCAGCCGCAATCCCAGGGTTATGACGTCGAAGCCTATCCGGCCAACGGCCAGTCGCCGGAGCAAGTGCAGCAGGACGGTTACCAGTGTTATCAGTACGCCGTGCAGCAAAGCGGCTTCGACCCGCGCACCGCGACGTATCAACCGGCGCCCGAAGTGGTTCAGGCGTACCGTCAGGCGCAGGGCAATTGCCTGAGCAGTCGCGGTTATCAGGTCAGCTACTGAGCCCGGGCGGCCAGCACCACTTCTTGCGGGTCGGCGTGCACCAGCACTTCGGCTCGCGGGTAGGCTTTGTGGATGGCATCGGCGGCTTGATCGCTGATGCCGTGCGCCACTGACAGGGTCAATTCTCCCGGCAATTCCAGGTGCAACTGCACGAACCAGTGGTTGCCGGAGATCCGCGTGCGCAAGTCATGCGCGCCCAACACCCCCGGCACACTGCAGGCCAGTTCGAGCATGTGCTGACTGACGTCCGCCGGCAGCTCCTCATCCATCAGCACCGAAAAACTTTCCCGGGCGATCTGGATCGCGCTCCACAGAATGTACGCAGCAATGCCCAGACCGAACCACGCATCCAGTTGATCAAAGCCGAACCCGGCGAGGATCAGCGCGATCAGAATGCTGCCGTTGAGCAACATGTCCGAACGATAGTGCAGCGAATCGGCGCGTACGGCGTTGGAACCGGTCTGCTTGATCACCCGATGCTGCAACACCAGCAGCGCCGCCGTCAGCAGCAGCGAAAACACGATCACACCGATGCTCAGCCATGGCGCGCCAAGCGGTTGCGGATAATGCAATCGTTCGTACGCCTGGAACGCGATCAGCACCGCACTGCCGCCAATGAACAATGCCTGCGCCATGCCCGCCAGCGATTCCGCCTTGCCGTGGCCATAACGGTGATCGTCATCGGCCGGACGCAACGCGTAATGCACCGCCAGCAGATTGAGCATCGAGGTGATGCCATCCAGCGCCGAGTCGGTGAGGCCGGCGAGCATGCTGACTGAACCGCTCAGCCACCAGGCGATGGCTTTGGCGACGATCAGCGTGCAGGCGACCGCCACCGAGGCGCGGGTCGCCAGCCGCAGGAGGCGGGCGTGTTCGGGGCTGGTGGTCATTGAACGTCCTTTTAAGCGGCGGGTTGCAGGCCGAACATGGCCAGTTGTTGAGTACTGCCCTTGTGCTGAATCAGGCGCGGGTCGTCCAGAGGAAAGTCCCGTCCAAGTTCGCTTTCGAGAATAGCCTGTAGCTTGTGATTATCGACCTGACCGTCCGGGCCGATGGCTTGTTTGAGCTTGGCCGGATCGATCTGCGCGGTGTGGCCCGGTTCGAAGTAGATCGCGCCAGTGGCGAAATCGACGGCAAACGCGATCAGGCCGGGAATGATATAGAACAGCAGGCCCACGGCATCCAGCACGGCAATCGCCGGGTCGACTTTGCCGTCGATCTGACCGCGACGGTCCGGGTAGAAAATCGAACCGCACGCGGTGATTTGCGTGAGCAGGGTGGCGACCAGTACACCGCCGATCAGGCGAAAAGGTAAGCGCATGGGGAAATCTCCTGATTGATCTAAGAACGAAGCGTTGTCGAGTGAAGTTAAGACCCTGACGAACGCCTTGCAGTTCGCCGTTATACTCGGCCCTCTGTTTGGGAGCCAGCATGAATTCTTTGCCGATCGACGATGTTTTACCCGCCCTGCGTGAAGCCCTCGCGACACGCCACGAAGCCGTGCTCGAAGCTCCGCCCGGCGCCGGTAAAACCACCCGTGTGCCCTTGGCCCTGCTCAATGAAGCGTGGCTGGCCGGGCAGACCATTCTGATGCTTGAACCGCGCCGTCTCGCCGCGCGTGCAGCTGCAGAGCGTCTGGCCAGTGAGCTGGGCGAGAAGGTCGGTGAAACCGTCGGTTATCGCATTCGCCTCGACAGCAAGGTCGGCCCCAACACACGTATCGAAGTGGTCACCGAAGGCATTCTCACCCGGCGCTTGCAGGACGACCCGGCGCTGGAAGGCGTGGGCCTGCTGATCTTCGACGAATTTCACGAACGCAGCCTCGACGCCGATCTGGCGCTGGCCTTAAGTCTGAACGGTCGCGAGTTGTTTCGAGCTGAACAGCCGCTGAAGATTCTGCTGATGTCGGCCACGCTGGAAGGTGAACGTCTGGCCGGATTGCTCGACGACGCGCCGATCCTGCGCAGCGAAGGCCGCATGTATCCGGTGACGATGCGTTGGGGGCGGCCGTTTCAGCCCGGCGAATACATCGATCAGCGTGTTACGCAAACCGTGCTTGAAGCGCTGCACGATGAAACCGGCAGCGTGTTGGTGTTTCTGCCGGGGCAGGCGGAAATTCGTCGTGTGCATCAACAATTGGCCGACGCGATCGGTGAGCGCAGTGACGTTTTGCTCTGCCCGTTGCACGGTGAACTCGACCTCAATGCGCAGCGCGCGGCGATCGATCCGGCCCCGGTCGGCCAGCGCAAAGTGGTGCTGGCGACCAACATCGCCGAGACCAGCCTGACCATCAACGGCGTGCGCGTGGTGATCGACGCCGGGCTGGCGCGGGTGCCGCGTTTCGATCCCGGCAGCGGCATGACGCGCCTCGATACCCAACGGATTTCCAAGGCCAGCGCCACTCAGCGTGCCGGTCGGGCAGGGCGACTGGAACCGGGTGTTTGTTATCGCTTGTGGTCGCAGGATCAACACGAACAACTCGCTGCTTATGGCAGTGCGGAAATTCTTTCGGCGGATCTCGCCAGCCTCGCGCTGCAACTCGGACGTTGGGGGGTGACGCCGGGCGAACTGGTCTGGCTCGATGTTCCGCCAGCCGCCGCTTATGCACAGGCGCAGGATTTGCTGCAACGACTCGGTGCGCTGGAAGGCGAAGCGCTGACCACTCACGGTCAGGCCATGGCTGAGTTGCCGGCGCATCCGCGCATCGGTCATTTGCTCCTTCGCGGTCAGGCGTTGGGTCTGGCCAACATGGCGTGCGACGTCGCCGCGTTGCTCGGCGAGCGCGATATCTTGCGCGGTGCCGGGGCGGATCTGCACAGTCGGCTGGTCCTGCTTTCCGGCGAAGAACGCGCCGCCCGTGGTGCGCAGGGCGGCGTGCAACGTGCCCGGCAATTGGCGCGGCAATATCGCGGTTACCTGCGCGGCAAGGCCAGCGAGCCGGTCAGCGATCCCAATCATCCGCGCTGGCTCGGTGCCTTGCTGGCGCTGGCGTATCCGGATCGCGTCGCGCAACAGCGGCGTGCCGGTGGCGCGGAATATCGTCTGGCCAACGGTCGCGCGGCGCTGTTCGCCGAAGCCGACAGCCTGATGAAAGAGCCGTGGATCGTCATCGCCGACCTCGGCAGCCGTCAGGGCCAGCGCGAAGAACGGATTTATCTGGCGGCGGATTTCGATCCGGCGCTGTTCGATTCCGTGCTCGCCGAACAGGTACGCAATGTCGATCAACTCGACTGGGACGAGCGCGAAGGCGTGTTGCGCGCCGAGCGTCAGCGCAAGGTCGGCGAGCTGATTCTCAGCCGTGAGCCGCTGACCGGTCTCGACGAAAATGCGCGCAGTCAGGCGCTGGTCAATCTGGTGCGGCGCAAAGGTCTGGAGTTGCTGCCGTGGACGCCCGAACTGCGTCAGTGGCAGGCGCGGGTGGCGTTGTTGCGGCAGCTTGAATTGGGTTCGCAAGCTGAAAGCCAATGGCCGGATGTCAGTGATGCGACGCTGCTGGACACCCTCGAAGATTGGCTGATGCCGTATCTGGGCAAGGTCTCGCGGCTCAGTCATTTTGCCAATCTCGATCTGTCGAGCATCGTTCGCAACCTGCTGCCGTGGCCGTTGCCGCAAAAGCTCGATGAGCTGGCGCCGCATCATTTGAGCGTACCGTCGGGGTCGTCGATTCGTCTGGACTACAGCGAGTTTCCACCGATTCTTGCGGTGCGTTTGCAGGAGTTGTTCGGGCTGGCGGATACGCCACGGATTGCCGGCGGGCGGCAGGTGGTCAAGTTGCATCTGCTGTCGCCGGCGCGGCGACCGGTGCAGGTGACGCAGGATCTGGCGAACTTCTGGCGCAGTACCTATGCCGAGGTGAAGAAGGATTTGAAGGGACGCTATCCGAAGCATTACTGGCCGGATGATCCGTTGGTGGCCGAGGCGACTGCGCGGGCCAAGCCGCGCGGTACGTGAAGGTCAAAAGATCGCAGCCTTCGGCAGCTCCTACAGGATTGAATCGGCCACAGAATTACGGTCCGACACCGATCTACTGTGGGAGCGAGCCTGCTCGCGAAGGCGTCGTTTCAGTCGACGCATCTGTTGCCTGATACTACGCCTTCGCGAGCAGGCTCGCTCCCACAGGTTTTTGCGGCATGATCCGATTTTTAGTGGTGGGTCTTGGCCGTCAGTTGTTCGCGGCAATAATCGGCGAACAACTGCGCCGGTTTGGTCAGTTGCCCACGCTTGAGCCACGCGGCGACCAAGCCTGAACCGGTGACGTCTTCGACGATGTCCACGCACACGACTTTCTTGCCGTCGTAGGTGCATTCCGAATGCGGGCGGGTGACCAGAATCGAGAAGCCGAAACCCTGGCCAACCATCCCGCGCACCATCTCGATCGAGGGTGAACTGAACTCGATACGCGGTGTTAAGCCCAGCTCTTCGAAGAGGCTGACGAAATAAGTCCGGCTCGGCTGCACGTCGAGCAGGATCATCGGTTCCAGGCACAAGTCGCGCAGTGAAACCTGCTTGTACTCGGCAAAACGATGGTCGGCGGGTAGCAGCGCATACGGCCGTTGCGCGGGCATCAGCGGCTCGGTCTGGATCGTCGCGTCGAGCTCATGTTCATACAGGATGACCAGATCAAACGTGCCCGACGTCAGGCCTTGCACCAACTCCTGTTGCTCGCCGTCACGGATACGAATTTTCACCCCCGGATACAGCGCCGAGAACCCGGCGATCAATTGCGGCAAGTACAACGGCGCTACCGTTTCGAAGCAACCGATATCGATCTGCCCGGCGACGATGTCGTTGTCGGCCAACGCGTTCTGCTCGAACTCCTTGGCCATGCGCAACAATTCTTGAGCCTTGCGAAAAAACCGCGCACCGCTTGGGGTCAGCGACACACCTTGGGCGTGATGACGGATCAGCAGTTGCACGCCGAAACTGTCTTCCAGGCCTTTGATCGCGGTGGAGATCGCCGGCTGCGCGATATACAGCTTGCGTGACGCCTCGGCAACGCTGCCGCATTCGACGGTGGTGATGAAGTATTTCAGCTGACGCAAATTGTAGGCGGCCACGGCAAACCTCAGGACGAGCGGACTCGACTTCCAAGCAATTTGTGCGCCGCCAGGTCCGTTGCACGACGATGTTCTTATCCCTCAACCATAGCCACCTGCGCAGCATTTGGGGGAAGTCATTGCCCAGTGTTTTTATTGCCTGCGAAGACATTTTTACTATTTTTAGCCCGCGCGAGGCTGAGCGACCATCGAGGCACAATAAAGCCCAAGGAGCATCCGTCGTGTTCGAGCTTGCAGAGTGGCAGCGCCGTGCCGTTGCGTTGAAGTTTCCCGATCAGGCCGTGATTGACGGCATACATTGCGCGGCGCGTTCGGGGCAGACGTTTGCTGCGATCAACCCCGCGACTGGCGAGTGTCTGGCCAATGTTGCGGCGTGTGGCGAGGAGGATGTCGACCTCGCCGTACGCAATGCGCGGCAAGTATTCGAGGCCGGTATCTGGTCGCAACGCTCCCCGGCTGAGCGCAAGCAAGTGCTGTTGCGTCTGGCTGATTTGCTGATGACGCATCGTGAAGAACTGGCGCTGCTCGATTCGCTGAACATGGGCAAACCGGTGATGGACGCCTACAACATCGATGTGCCGGGCGCTGCGGGCGTGTTCCGCTGGTACGCCGAAGCGATCGACAAACTCTACGATCAGGTCGCGCCCAGTGCGCCGAATGTGTTGGCGACAATTACCCGTGAAGCGCTGGGTGTGGTGGCGGCGGTGGTGCCGTGGAATTTCCCCTTGGACATGGCTGCATGGAAGCTCGCGCCGGCGCTGGCGGCAGGCAATTCGGTGATCCTCAAACCGGCCGAGCAGTCACCGTTTTCAGCGTTGCGTCTGGCTGAGTTGGCGCTGGAAGCGGGGCTGCCGCCGGGTGTGCTCAACGTGTTGCCGGGGCTTGGCGAGCAGACTGGCAGGGCGCTGGGTTTGCACGCGGACGTCGATTGTCTGGTGTTCACCGGCTCGACCCAGGTCGGCAAATATTTCATGCAGTACTCCGCGCAATCGAACCTCAAGCAGGTTTGGCTGGAGTGCGGCGGCAAGAGTGCCAATCTGGTGTTCGCCGACTGTCAGGATCTCGATCTGGCGGCGGAAAAAGCCGCGTTCGGGATCTTCTTCAATCAGGGTGAAGTCTGCTCGGCCAATTCGCGTTTGTTGGTGCAGCGTTCGATTCATGATGAGTTCGTCGAGCGTCTGAAAGCGCAGGCCGAGCGTTGGTTGCCAGGCGATCCGCTGGATCCGCAGAGCAGTGCTGGGGCCATCGTCGATCACAAACAGACGGCGAGCATCATGGGTTTTATTCGCAATGCCGAGCAGTCGGGGGCGACGCGGGTTTGTGGTGGGCAGCAGCGGCGTTTTAACGGCTCGGATAATTTTATTGAACCGACGATTTTTACCGGTGTGACTGCGGATATGCAGTTGTTTCGTGAAGAGGTGTTTGGGCCAGTGCTGGCGGTCGTGCCATTCGACAGTGAAGAGGAAGCGGTGCGGTTGGCAAACGACAGTGTCTACGGGCTGGCGGCGTCGCTGTGGACCGATGACCTTAACCGCGCCCATCGAGTGGCGCGGCAGTTGCGCGCTGGTACGGTGTCGGTCAATACGGTGGATGCACTGGATGTCAGCGTGCCTTTCGGCGGCGGCAAACAATCGGGTTTTGGCCGGGATCTATCGCTGCATTCGTTCGATAAATACACCCAACTGAAAACCACCTGGTTCCAGTTGCGCTAACACCGAGTCACCCCTTCGCGAGCAGGCTCGCTCCCACACTGGATCTATGTCACACCCAAGATCCCCTGTAGGAGTGAGCCTGCTCGCGAATGCGGTGGGTCAGGCAACAAAGGTTTCGGCTGACCTGACGCCATCGCTGGCAAGCCAGCTCCCACAGGTTTTTATTGGTGTTCACAAAAACCGGGATACAACTGAAATCACTGTGGGAGCTGGCTTGCCAGCGATGACATTCTCCAATTCACCATTAATCCCCGATCTGCACCCTAGTCGAGCATCCCCGCCAACCCCGCTCTTCAGCGGTGCGCACTACCCAGTTTTTTCATCATTTGCAGCCAACAATTTCCTGATTTTCCTCACCGCGCACATGGGCCACCATCGATCTTGCCCGCCAGCCGAATGTTGTCTGCCCAAGCGTCCGCGAGAGACCAACGGCAGCAACTGCACAACGGCCGGCGACCGTACTGCCCATGACAAAACTAAATCAACAGCGTCGGGAGTGCTCCATGATCAAGTCCTTGTGTATTCGTCTCACTCATCCTCTGGCAATCACCGCTCTGGCCGCCACGGTCGCGACCAGCGCCCAGGCCGGCACCTTGTCCATCGGCCACACCACCTGGGTCGGCTACGGCACGCTCTATCTGGCGCAAGACCTTGGCTACTTCAAGGAAAACGGCCTGACCGTCGAATTGCCAGTGGTCGAAGAGGCGTCGATGTACATGGCCGCGCAGGCGTCCGGGCAATTGTCCGGCTCGGCGTCGACCATCGATGAGGTGCTCAAGTATCGCCCGCAGTTCTGCTTCAAAGCGGTCGCGGCGCTGGATGACAGCCATGGCGGCGACGGTGTGCTGGTCGGTAAAGATGTGAAGAGCCTGCAAGAACTCAAGGGCAAATCCGTCGCGGTCAACGAGGGTTCAACCTCGCAGTTCTGGCTCTCCTACCTGCTGAAAAAGAACGGCATGAAGATGAGCGACATCACCGTGCAGAACATGACCGCTGACGATGCCGCCACCGCATTCATCGCCGGTCGCGTGCCCGCTGCTGTCACTTGGGAACCGCACCTGTCGATGGTCCGCGACAAGCAGCAAGGCAAAGTGCTGATCGACAGCAGCAGCACCCCCGGTGTGATCGTCGATGTGGTCGCACTCAATTGCAGCGTCATCGACAAGCAGCCGGAAGACGTCAAGGCGCTGGTCAGCGGTTTGTACAAAGCCGTGCAATACACCAAGGATCATCCGGAAGACGCTTACAAGATCATGGCGAAAGGCGTCGGCGGTTACCTGTCCGATCCGAAGGAACTGGCCGCCGCCGCACAAGGCGTGCGTTTCTACGATCAAGCCATGAGCGAGAAACTCCTTGGCGCACCGGGCAAGCCGGGCGACAGCGCACCGCTGATTAAACTGGCCAATGAAACCGCCAGCGAATTGCAGGGCAAACCGTACAACGTCAGCAACGACGACCTGGTCGACAACCGTTTCGTCAGCCCGCTCTAGGAGGTCTGCAATGTTCAAGCGCAATTCGTGGCTGAGCCGCAGCCTCACACCGAAAACCGCGTTGCCGGTGCAAGTGGTGTGGAGCGCCAGCGCTCTGGCCTGGGTGTTATTGGTCGGTCTCTGGGCCGGGCTTTCTTACGGTGGCATCGTCCCGGGGATGTTTTTGCCGACGCCGGGTGCGGTGGTCGAAGCTGCCGTGCGCCTGGGTCGCGACGGCACGCTCGGCACGCATGTCTGGGCCAGTGTCGAAGTAGTGATGGTCGGCTTCATTGTGTCATCGCTGGTGGCGGTGCCGTTGGGATTGCTGATGGGCAGCTTCCGCATCGTCCAGGCCTTCCTTGAGCCGCTGGTGAACTTCATCCGTTACCTGCCGGTGACCTCGTTCGTGCCGCTGTTCATCCTGTGGATTGGCATCGGTCTCGAGCAGCGGGTTTCGGTGATTATCTTCGGCGTGTTCTTCCAGCAACTGGTGATGATTGCTGACGTCTCGAAAGGCATTTCCAAAGATCTGATCAACGCCTCTTACACCTTGGGTTCCAGTCGCCGCGACGCCGTGTTGCATGTGATCGCACCGGCCTCGGTGCCGGGCGTGCTCGACACCTTGCGGGTGACCATGGGCTGGGCCTGGACGTATCTGGTGGTGGCGGAACTGGTCGCCGCTTCCAGCGGTTTGGGTTACCTCAGCCTGAAGGCCATGCGCGGGTTTCAGGTCGACGTGATTTTCCTCGCCATCGCGATCATCGGCCTGTTGGGTCTGGTCACCGATCAATTGTTCCGTTTTCTCCGCCTGAGGGTTGCCGCATGGGCTCAGTGACTGCTGCCAATCATCGTTTTATCGAACCGGTCGCGACTCCCGCACAAGCGGCGGCGCGCTTGCAGGTAGACAAGGTCAGCCTGCGTTACAAGAAGCCTGACGGCGGCACGTTTACCGCGCTGGAAGAGGTGTCGTTCGAGGTGCCGGATCAGCAGTTTGCGGTGCTGGTCGGGCCGTCGGGTTGCGGTAAGTCGAGCCTGTTGTACCTGACCGCTGGCCTGGCCGAGCCGACCTCCGGCGAGATCTATGTCGGCGGCCAGCAAGTGCAAGGGCCGGGCGCGGATCGCGGCATGGTCTTTCAGAGTTACACGCTGTTCCCGTGGCTGACGGTGCGCCAGAACGTTGAGTTCGGCCTCAAACGCCGGGGCATGCCGGCGGCGCGGCGCAAGGAGATTGTTGATTACTACGTCAACGAAGTCGGCCTCGCCGGTTTCGCCGATAACTACGCCAAACAGCTGTCAGGCGGGATGATGCAGCGCGTGGCGATTGCTCGCGCGTTGGCCAATGATCCGCAGATTCTGTTGATGGACGAACCGTTCGGTGCGCTGGACAGCCAGACGCGATTGCAGATGCAGCAACTGTTGCTGCGGGTGTGGGGCAACAGCAAGAAAACCGTATTGTTCGTGACCCACGACATCGACGAAGCCATTCTGCTCGGCGACCGGGTCTATGTGATGGGCGCGAAACCTGGGCGGATCAAACAGATTCTCGACGTGCCGATCGAACGCCCGCGCTCGCTGGACATGGTCATGGAGCGCTCGTTCATCGACATGAAACGGCAGATCTTCGGCCTGCTGCACGACGACCTCGAAGAAGTCCACTGATCCCGATATCCCCCTGTAGGAGCTGCCGCAGGCTGCGATCTTTTGATGTTGTTTTGAAGATCAAGAGATCGCAGCCTGCGGCAGCTCCTACAGGAGGTGTGTGGATTAGGGAGTGGCGGGGAGAAGGAAGCGGGCGATTACTGGCAAGTGATCGGAGATGCGCAGGGTATCGTCCTGGCGAACCATCGCTTCCACGCGTTTGATTTTCGGGCTGTAGAACAGGTAATCCACCGTGCGATCCGGGCCATTCAGACCGGGGTCGTTGGGGTAGTGGGTCAGCCATTGTGCGCGGTCGATGCCGCTGGCTTCGTTGTTGGTCGGGATCATCGGGTACTTGTCCCACAGCAGATGCAATTCACTGTCGGCGGAGTAGGGCGTGCGCTGCTCGGCCGGCAAGCGGCGGTACTGGCCCAGCGGCAACAGATTGAAGTCGCCGCCGATCAACCACGGCAGGCCCTGGCTTTCATACTTGTCGAGGACCTTGGCCACCGCCGCCACTTGAGCTTGCGGCGTGTCATTCGGCTGACTGGCGCGTTCGAGGTGCGTGTTGAACACGGTCAATTGCCCGCCATCGCTGAGCGGCAGCTTGGTCGCGAGCAAGGCATCTTTGGGCTGGAACTGACGGCTGATGACATTCGCCGAGGCCACCGGCAATTGCAGGCGTTCGGCGTGTTCGATGCGATAGCGGCTGAGGGTTGCCAATTGCCGACCGACGCTGCCGAAGATATGCCGGTCGGGGACGAAGTCAGCTTTCCAGTCAAAGGCGCTGGCGCTGCACGGATACAGATCGGCAACGCGTTCCTGCAACAGCTTCAGTTGATCCTGATAATCGCTGGCCTTGGCGCCGTCATCCAGTTCCTGCAACAGCAGCACATCAGGCTGCTCATCGCGGATCACCCGCGCCACTTCGTCGAGGCTGAAGGCCATGTCTTCTTGTGTCGGCGATTCATCATCGCCCTGGGCCAGGTCATTCCAGAACACGTAGCGCTTGCCGGCGAGAAACTGCACGTTCCAGGTCATGACTTTCAGCGCCTGCCCCGGCACCAGCGTCGGTGGCGTCACGGTGCAGCTGACCGGCAGGGTCTCGCGGGCATCGGGGCGCCAGGTCAGGCTGAAGATCAGCCCGCCGATCAGTACGATGGCGAGCACGACAAGCAACAGGGTGTAGCGCAGTAGACGGGTCATGGCTCGGCTTATAGCGTTACAGAAAGTGGCCCCGAGCATACCTGAGCGCGGTCGCCAAGCCCAAGTGCAGCGCTGTCAGACCGCTCCGTCACGTTTGTCAGGCGATTCGCTGATCAGCATGAACAAACGAAACAACACCACGCTGGTGAACAGTTGCAGGAAGCTGTGGGCGCTGTCGATCAGTACGGCGAGCACCGGGTTTTGCGGCTCCGGATACACCGCCAGCGTTGCGCCCTTGAGCAGCCACAACGGCGTCATCACGCACAGAATGCACAGCAGGATCCGCCAGAAGTGGCCACGGGTCAGGCGCAGGCTTTCCTTCATTGCCTGCAACGGGCCGAGGCCGCGCAGCACCAACAGGTATTCGCCGAACGCGAGCATCACCATCAGCATCAGGCCCGGGAGGAAATACAGCGACAGACCGAGCAGGATCAGCAAGGTGTTGAGCGCCGTGAGCAGGGCGAAACGCGGCCACAGGCGTGCAGACATTGCCAGCAGGTCAAGGGTGCGCGGGGATTCGCCACGGGTACGCGCGTCGAGAAAGAGGATCAGTGCCGCGGTGTACAACGGATAAACCAGCAGGCCGACGACCACGCTGACGGAGGAAAAGCTGTCCGGGTCGCTGTTCTGATCGACCAGTTGCAGCAAAACCGCTTCGAAGATCACCAGCGGCAGGCACAACTGCACGATGCTGACCAAATGGCGTTTGAAAAAATACAAGGAGTCGCGCAGTACTTCGAAGGCATTCATCAGTCGGTATCGCAGGTCGAAAACAGTGGCTCACTTTAACCGATGACGCCGACGCCGGCACAAACGTAAACATTCGGTAAAGGTCGTTGAAACATCCTGTCACCGTCTCCATTACAGGAGAGCACCTTGTCCACCGTGGACGAGGGCAACGTTATCCCCGGCAATCTACGAGGTCGCCATGAACAGCGAAGAGCAAACCCTGATCGATGGACTGTTTTCCCGGCTGCAACAGGCCGAAACGGAGGCAGCCCCGCGCGACGCCCAGGCCGAGACGCGGATCAAGGAACACCTGACACGCCAGCCAGCGGCAGGTTATTTCATGACCCAGGCGATTCTGGTGCAAGAGGCTGCGCTGAAAAGTCTCGATGAACAGAACAAGCAATTGACCCGGCAGGTTCAGCAGTTGCAGGCTGAGTTGCAGTCGGCCAAGTCCCAGGCTGCCGCGCCAGCGCCGAGCGGCGGTGGTGGTTTCCTGTCGAGCATCTTCGGCGGCAGCCCACGTCCGGCGCCGACCCCGAGCGCGGCCCCGGCCTCCACTGGCGGCTGGCGTGAACCGGCGCCGCAGCAGAACTACGCGGCGCCCGCGCCGCAACAGAATTTCGCAGCAGCACCGCCTGGCTATGCACAACAGGCGGCGCCTGCAGCGGGCAGCAGCTTCCTCGGCGGCGCCTTGAAAACCGCAGCGGGTGTGGCCGGTGGCGTGATGCTGGCGCAGGGCATCAGCAGCCTGTTCCATCACAACCAGCAGCCGGAAGAAATCGTTGAGGTAATCAAGGAAGAACCGGCCCAGGTCGCCGACCAGAGCAACAACGGCTGGAACGATGATCAGCGGGTGGCGGACAACGGTTTCGCTGGCAATGACCAGGGCGGATTCACCGACACCGATTACAGCGACGACAACTCATCGTTCTTCGATGACGGCGATTCCTTCGTCTGACCAACGGTCAATCACCAAGCAACACAATCTCTGTGGCGAGGGGGCTTGCCCCCGTTGGACTGCGCAGCAGGCCTTTCTTGGAAAAGATGGGGTCGCTACGCAACCCAACGGGGGCAAGCCCCCTCGCCACAATGGTTTTTACTGGCATACTGAGCGCCTTTTTCGGGCCACGCGCCTGATCCCGCTTCGTGCGCTTGCGCGCCCACAGGAACTCCGGTGAAAAAAATCGCAGTGTTCGCCGACGTGCAGAACCTCTACTACACCGTGCGTCAGGCCTATGGTTGCCACTTCAACTATGCCGCGCTGTGGGCGGACATCAGCAAGGACGGGCAGATCGTCGAGGCCTACGCCTACGCGATCGACCGTGGCGACAGCAAGCAGCAGCAGTTCCAGCAGATCCTGCGCAACCTCGGTTTCACCGTGAAGCTCAAGCCGTACATCCAGCGCAGCGACGGCTCGGCCAAGGGTGATTGGGACGTCGGCATCACCCTCGACATCATGGACGCTGCCGACCACGTCGACGAAATCGTCCTGGCTTCCGGTGACGGTGATTTCGACATGCTGCTCGAACGCATCATCAGCAAGCACGGCGTGCAAGCGGTCGCCTATGGCGTGCCCGGCCTGACCGCCAATTCGCTGATCCGCGCTGCCAGTCGTTACGTGCCGATCGAAGGCGCACTGTTGCTCAAGAATTGATTTGTACGGAGTTGAACCCGGTTTGGAACGCATTGCAGTCATCGACTTTGAAACCACCGGCCTCTCGCCGAACAGCAGCTGTCGCGCCACGGAAATCGCCGTGGTCATGCTGGAAAACGGCCGCATCGTCGAGCGTTACCAGAGCCTGATGAACGCCGGCGTGCGCGTCCCCGCGTTCATCGAACAACTGACCGGCATCAGCAACGCCATGCTGCGCACCGCACCGCCAGCCGAGCAGGTGATGAACGAGGTCAACGAGTTTGTCGGCTGCACGCCGCTGGTGGCGCACAACGCCTCGTTCGACCAGAAGTTCTGGGACTTTGAGCTGGGCCGCATCAAACGCACGCGTCTACAGAACTTTGCCTGTTCGTTGCTGCTGGCCCGACGCTTGATGCCGGCGGCGCCGAATCACAAGCTCGGCACCCTCACCACGTTCGCGCGCCTGCCGCATACCGGCCAGGCTCACCGGGCCATGGCCGATGCCGAGATGGCCGCCAACCTGATGGCGCATCTGGCAGAGGAGTTGCGCGGCAAGCACGGCGTGCGCGAGCTGTCGCACGACCTGCTGTGCAAATTACAGAAAGTCCCCGCCGCGAAAGTCAGCGAACACCTGCAACGCTACCGCTGATCCCCACCACTTGATCGTTCCCACGCTCTGCGTGGGAATGCCTCAGCGGACGCTCCGCGTTCGGCTTGGGATGGCACGCGGAGCGTCCCGGGCTGCGTTACCACGCGGAGCGTGGGAACGATCAACTGACTCACCGCCATCACCAGCAGGGCTGGCTCCCACATTGGTTCTGTGTTGATTGCTCAAAAGTGTACCGGCGCGATTAACAGGTTTTGTAACTTATTTTTAGCCATTAGCCTTTCTAGAATATCCAATCCCAAGACTCTGACTGTCGAGCTGCTCATGTCCGCCCTGCGCCGTTTTTCCTTACCGCTGATCGCCGCGTTTTTTGCGCTGTATGTGATTTGGGGATCGACTTATCTGGTGATCCGTATCGGCGTCGAGTACTGGCCACCGCTGATGCTCGGTGGTGTACGCTTCGTGATCGCGGGCACGTTGATGTATGCGTTTTTGCGCTGGCGCGGGGCACCGGCGCCGACCTGGGCGCAGTGGAAGGCGGCGGGGATCATCGGGATTTTGCTGCTCAGTTTCGGTAACGGCGCGGTGAGTGTGGCCGAGCACACGGGCGTGGCTTCCGGCGTGGCGGCATTGGCGGTGGCGACGGTGCCGCTGTTTACTTTGCTGTTTGGTTATTTCTGGGGCGCGCGCAATACCCGTCTGGAGTGGGCCGGCGTGGCGTTGGGGATTATCGGCATCGCCATGCTCAACATGGGCTCCAACCTGCAATCGAGTCCGATGGGCGCGGCGTTGCTGATTTTCGCAGCGGCGACCTGGGCGTTCGGTTCGGTATGGAGCAAGCATCTGCCATTGCCACAGGGCGCGATGGCCAGTGCGGTGGAAATGCTAATTGGCGGTGTGGTGCTGCTGATTGGCAGCGCCGCAAGCGGTGAGCACCTGCAAGCGCTGCCGCCGATTGAAGGCTGGCTGGCGTTGGCGTACCTGATCTTCTTCGGCTCGATCATCGCGTTCAACTCTTATATGTACCTGCTCAAGCACGTGCGTCCGGCGGCGGCGACCAGTTATGCCTACGTCAACCCAGCGGTGGCGGTGTTGCTCGGGATTGTGTTCGTTGGCGAGACCATCGGCATCGAAGAAGCGCTGGCGATGCTGGTGATCATCAGCGCCGTGGTGTTGATCGGCCTGCCGCAGTGGCGCCGGCCCGCACAGCCGCCAGTCGTAGCGCCAACAGCCGTTCCCACAGAAACGCGTACGAATTAGGGTAAACTGCGCGGCATTGCATGCCTGCGTTATTTTTTCCTACGGTACTCCCATGACTTTCGCCTCTCTTGGCCTGATCGAACCCTTGCTGCGCTCCCTCGAGAAGCTCGGCTACCAGACCCCGACGCCGGTTCAGGCGCAAGCCATTCCGGCCGTTCTGGCCGGTCGCGACCTGATGGCAGCGGCCCAGACCGGCACCGGCAAAACCGCCGGTTTCGCCCTGCCGCTGCTGCAGTTGCTGGCCATGGAAGGGCCGAAAGTCGCCGCCAACTCGGTGCGCGCACTGATTCTGGTGCCGACCCGCGAACTGGCCGAGCAGGTTCACGAGGCCGTGCGCCAGTACGCTGAAAACCTGCCGCTGCGCACCTACGCGGTGTACGGCGGCGTCAGCATCAACCCGCAAATGATGAAGCTGCGCGGTGGCGTTGATCTGCTGGTGGCGACCCCGGGCCGTCTGCTTGACCTGTTTCGCCAGAAGGCGCTGAAATTCAATCAGCTGCAAACCCTGGTGCTCGACGAAGCTGATCGCATGCTCGACCTCGGTTTCTCCGAGGAGCTGTCGAACATCTACCGCGCGCTGCCGAAGAAACGTCAGACGCTGCTGTTTTCCGCGACCTTCTCCGACGACATCCGCCTGCTCGCCGGGCAGATGCTCGACGATCCGCTGACCGTCGAAGTCAGCCCGCGCAACGTCGCGGCCAACACCGTCAAGCAGTGGATCGTGACGGTGGACAAGAAGCGCAAGGCCGAACTGTTCGTGCACCTGATGCGCAAGAACAAGTGGAAGCAAGTGCTGGTGTTCGCCAAGACCCGCAACGGCGTCGATGCACTGGTGGAAAAACTCCAGGGTCTGGGCGTGAACGCCGACGGTATCCATGGCGACAAACCACAGGCCACCCGTCAGCGTGCGCTGGATCGTTTCAAGCTCAGTGAAGTGCAGATTCTGGTCGCGACTGACGTGGCTGCCCGTGGTCTGGACATCGAAGATTTGCCGCTGGTGATCAACTTCGATCTGCCGATCGTGGCCGAAGACTACATCCACCGCATCGGCCGTACGGGTCGTGCGGGCGCGACCGGTGAGGCGATCTCGCTGGTGTGCGCGGATGAAGTGAACATGTTGTCGGCGATCGAGATGCTCACGCGTCAGACCTTGACGCGGCAGAACGAGCCGGACTTCGAGCCTGAGCACCGCGTGCCGGACACCGATGCCAGCGGTCAGGTGATCAAGAAGCCGAAGAAACCGAAGAAGCCGAAAGCTTCCGGTGGTGGCGGCAAGCGCAATCTGGGCAAGTGGGTCGACAGCGGCGAGACTCAGGCGCCGGAGCCATCGGTCAAGCCTGTGCGCAAAGTGCCGGTGTTTAATACCGGGCCACGCAAGCGTAAGCCTTAAGGTCGAAAGCCCCTCACCCTAACCCTCTCCCGGAGGGAGAGGGGACTGATTGGAGGATGCTCGCGAAGTACGCCGACCTGATCCTATGGCTGTGAATCCATAATCGACAAAGCTTTCGCCTGACACCTAGGCTGGCTGACCAAGTCCATAATCGACTCGGTCATTCAGGTCGAGGTATAGCGTCAGACACCTCGGTCGGCCCCCTCTCCCTCTGGGAGAGGGCTGGGGTGAGGGTTTAGCTTTCGAGCCACTGCACAATACCCAACCCTGCCGCGCGGCCACTGGCAAAACACCCCGTCAGCAAATAGCCGCCCGTCGGCGCTTCCCAATCGAGCATTTCGCCTGCGCAAAACACCCCCGGCAACGCCTTGAGCATCAAGCGCTCATCCATCGCTTCGAACGTCACGCCACCGGCACTGCTGATCGCTTCGTCCAGCGGACGGGTTTTGATCAGTGTCAGCGGCAACGTCTTGATCGCCCGGGCCAACAGCGCTGGGTCGGCGAAAGTTGCAGCATCGGTCAGCTCACGCAACAACGCCGCTTTCACCCCATCAATGCCGACCTGACTGTGCAGATGCTTGGCCATCGAACGTGAACCGCGTGGCTTGCTCAACGCCGCCTGCAATTTATCGACAGGTCGGCCGGGCAGCAGATCGATGTGGACAACTGCCGCGCCATATTGATTGATCGCCTCCCGAATCGGCGCCGACAGCGCGTAAATCAAACTGCCTTCAATCCCGGTCGCGGTGATCACGCATTCACCCAAGCGCGGAATGTCATCGTTCAAACCAATGGCGATATTTTTCAGCGGCGCGCCGGCGAATTTGCTGACCATCAATTCGCTCCAGGCCTGCACCTCAAAACCACAATTACTCGGCTGCAACGGCGCCAGTCCTACACCGCGTTGCTCCAGCGGCAGCATCCAGGCACCGTCGGAACCGAGGCGCGACCAACTGCCGCCGCCGAGGGCGAGCAGCGTTGCGTCGGGTTTGACGGTAATTTCGCCTTCGGGGCTGTCGATGCGCAGTGCGCCGTGTTCATCCCAACCGAGCCAGCGATGGCGCGTGTGGATAACCACGCCGCTGTCGCGCAGGCGTTTCAGCCAGGCGCGCAGCAGGGGGGCGGCTTTCATATCAGTAGGAAAAACCCTGCCGGAGCTGCCGATGAAGGTTTCGATACCCAGGTCGTGAATCCATTTACACAGCGCATCGGCATCGAAACCGCGCAGCAGCGGGGCAATCTGCGGTGCGCGTTCGGCATATCGCGAAAGGAATGCCGGATAGGCTTCGGAGTGGGTGATGTTCATTCCACCGACACCGGCGAGGAGGAATTTACGTCCCACCGAAGGCATGCCGTCGTACAGATCGACACGGATTCCAGCCTGGCTCAGCACTTCGGCGGCCATCAGGCCGGCTGGGCCACCGCCGATGAGGGCGACGTGAGCGGGGGAGCGGGCGGAATTCTGGGTCATGGGCATGCGCTGCGGTATGGCGGGATAAGCCGCGCATTCTAACAGCGCAGATCTTTTGTAGGAGTGAGCCTGCTCGCGATAGCGGTGTGTCAGCCAAGTTAATGTTGAAGGTGCTGACGCTATCGCGAGCAGGCTCACTCCTACAGAATCTGTGTTGGCTCAGAATGTTGGTTGAAAAATGATCAGTGCGCTGCAGGCCATAAGCGGTGTGCGCTGTAGGCCCTTTCACGCAGGTTATCCACAGGCAGTTCCACAGCGATTGTGGGTAACGCAGCACTGCTCAATGACAACCGTGTGACTGCCAGACCCGCTGCGCACTGTGATGCAGGATGCCGTGGCGGCGGGCGAGGGCGTGGCGGTCCTTGCTGTAACCACCGCCGATCACGCCCATCACCGGAATGTCGCGGCCCAGGCAATGGCGCATGACGCTTTCATCACGGGCGGCGACGCCTTCGTCGGTCAGTTGCAGATAACCGAGGGCATCGTCCTTGTGCACGTCGACGCCGGCGTCGTACAGCACCAGATCCGGTTGATACAGCGGCAACAGGTAGTTGAGTGTGTCATCGACGACGTTCAAATAATCGGCATCGCCCATGCCTTTGGGCAGCGGGATGTCCCAGTCACTTTCGGCTTTGCGTGCAGGAAAATTCTTCTCGCAGTGCAGGGAAACGGTAATCGCCTCCGGCGTGTCATGAAGAATCCGCGCCGTACCGTCGCCCTGATGCACATCGCAATCGAAGATCAGCACGCGATTGACCCGACCGCTTTGCAGCAGGTAATGGCTGATGATCGCCAGGTCATTGAAGATGCAGAAACCCGCCGGGTAATCGTAATGCGCGTGATGGGTACCGCCAGCCAAGTGACAGGCCAAACCATGCTCCAGGGCTTTTTCCGCCGCCAGAATTGACCCGCCGACTGCGCGCACCGTACGCCGCGCCAAGGCTTCATTCCATGGCAGGCCGAGGCGCCGTTGGTCTTCGCGGGACAACTCGCCGCTCATGTAGCGTTCGATATACGCACGGTCATGGGCGAGCGCGAGGATGTCATTCGGGCAGATTTCCGGACGCAGCAGGTCAGCGTCGCGGGTCAGACCGCTGTCGACCAAGTGATCGCGCAACAAACGGAACTTGTCCATCGGGAAGCGGTGATCCGCCGGAAACTCGGGGCTGTAGTCTTCGTGGTAGATCAGCGGCAGTGGCATGGCGATTTCATGTAGGAACGTAGGAAAGAGTGAAGGATCCTACCAGCGATGTAGACTTGCGGCATGGAAACGGAGGGGCACGATGGAGCCGATACTGGAACTGCAAAGCGCGCGGCTGTTGATGCGTCAGTGGCAGGACGAGGATTTGCCGGCATTTGCGGCGATGTGTGCCGATCCACAGGTGATGCGTTACTTTCCGTCACCCTTGAGCCGATTGGAGAGTGCGTCGATGATCGGGCGGGTGCGCGGGCATTTTGCCGAGCACGGCTTCGGTTTGTGGGCGCTGGAGCGCAAGGACAGCGGCGAATTTATCGGTTTTACCGGCCTCGGTGTGGTGGGCTTCGATGCGCCGTTCACCCCGGCGGTGGAAATCGGCTGGCGTCTGGCCAAGGAACATTGGGGGTTGGGCTATGCCAGTGAAGCGGCGTGGACCGCTCTGCGTTGCGGCTTTGATCGCTTGGCCTTGAAGGAAATCGTCTCCTTCACCGCGCAGACCAATCTGCCTTCAGAGAAAGTCATGCAGGCGATCGGCATGCATCACGCGCCGGAGGATGATTTCGATCATCCGAAGCTCGCCGTCGATCACCCCTTGCGCAGGCATGTGCTGTACCGCATCAGCCGCGAACAATGGCTGCAAACCTTGCATGGATAAGCCGACACGGACGTTTACAATGGCCGCCATATCATTGGCCCGCGCCAGAATCTGAATCGGCCGCCGCAGCCAAGACTGCGCGGCATTGCTTTGTGTGAGGAGAGTCTGAATGAGCCAAGTGTTGGAAGATCTGGTCGACTTGCTGACCCTGGAACCGATCGAAGAAAACCTGTTCCGTGGCCGCAGCCAGGACTTGGGTTTCCGTCAGTTGTTCGGTGGTCAGGTGCTCGGCCAGTCGCTGTCGGCGGCCAGTCAGACGGTTGAAGAGGCGCGCCATGTGCATTCGATGCACGGCTATTTCCTGCGTCCGGGCGACGCCAAGTTGCCGGTGGTCTATTCGGTTGATCGCGTGCGCGATGGCGGCAGCTTCAGCACTCGCCGCGTCACGGCGATCCAGAAGGGCCACCCGATCTTCACGTGCAGCGCTTCGTTCCAGTACGACGAAGCCGGCTTCGAGCACCAAAGCCAGATGCCTGTGGTGGTTGGCCCGGAAAACCTGCCGTCGGAGCTGGAGTTGACCCAGCAACGCGCGCACCTGATCCCCGAGCACATGCGTGAAAAGCTGCTGTGCCCGAAGCCGATCGAAGTGCGCCCGGTCACTGAGAAAGACCCGTACAACCCGCAACCGGCCGATCCGGTGAAGTACGTGTGGTTCCGTGCCGACGGGGCCTTGGCCGACATCCCGGCGCTGCACAAATACCTGCTGGCCTACGCTTCGGACTTTGGTCTGTTGACCACGTCGATGCTGCCCCACGGCAAATCGGTCTGGCAGAAAGACATGCAGGTCGCCAGCCTCGATCACGCGCTGTGGTTCCACAACGATCTGCGCGCCGATGACTGGTTGCTCTACGCGATGGACAGCCCGTGGGCCGGCAACTCCCGTGGTTTCTCCCGGGGCAGTGTGTACAACCGCGCCGGGCAACTGGTGGCGTCGGTCACGCAGGAAGGCTTGATTCGTCATCGCAAGGATTGGGCATGAGCCTGAGCGACGTTCGCCATTGGGTGTTCGACATGGACGGTACGCTGACCGTCGCCGTGCACGATTTTGCGGCGATTCGCGTGGCGCTGGCGATCCCGCCTGAGGACGACATCCTTACGCATCTCGCTGCGTTGCCGCCCGCTGAAGCAGCGGCCAAGCATGCGTGGCTGCTGGAACATGAGCGCGATCTGGCGCTGGGTTCGACCCCGGCGATCGGTGCCGTGGAATTGGTGCGTGACCTGCATGCGCGCGGTTATCGCCTCGGCATCCTCACCCGCAATGCACGGGAATTGGCGCATGTGACGCTGCAAGCGATTGGCCTGGCCGACTGCTTTGCGGTGGACGATGTGTTGGGCCGAGATGAAGCACCGCCGAAACCCCATCCGGGTGGTTTGCTGAAGTTGGCAGATGCGTGGGATGTGCCGACCAGCGAGATGGTGATGGTCGGTGATTACCGCTTTGATCTGGATTGCGGGCGAGCGGCGGGGGCGCGGACGGTGTTGGTGAATCTGCCGGATAACCCGTGGCCTGAGTTGACCGATTGGCATGCGAAGGATTGTGTCGAGTTGCGGCGGCTGTTGCTGGATTAAGATCAAAAGATCGCAGCCTGCGGCAGCTCCTACACGGGACAAATGTAGGAGCTGCCGCAGGCTGCGATCTTTTGCTTCTAACTATTCAAACAACGCCTTCTGCCCCTCCGGCGAGGTCAACATCCCATCGCCGTTATGCCCAACCCCGGGCACTTCCACCAGGCGCTGATTGACCCCCTCCGGATGTCGGCGCAGCAAATAGCCGAAGTAAAATTTCCCACGCTCCAGGCGATACGCGCCCTGCGTTTCGGCTTCACAACGCTTGTCCAGCGCCGGATGATTGGGGTCAATATCCTGCTGCCCAAGCAGATAAATCACCTCGCGTTTGACGTAGCTGCTCTCAAGCTGCAACGGCGTTTGCCCGCCGGCATACACCGGCATGTCTGACAGACCGTACTTCCAGCGATTGAAACCCGCACATTTGGCGTGATCGAATGCCACCGGTCGCTGTTCATTGAAGTACGCATAGGAGGACGGATTGGCCACCACGTAGCGCAAACGAATGCCGTTGGCCTTCAGCGCCGGCTGGTCCTTGGCGAGCAGGGCGTAGCGCTGGACCACTTGGCCGCCACCGGAATGCCCGAAAATCACGATCTGCTTCACGTCCGGAAACTGTTTGCGATCGCTGATCCGCGCAACGATTTCGTCCAGTGCCGCATAGGAACTCAACGGATTCGGCCCTGTGGATAATCCACCGCCCATCCATGCGTTGCCTTGCCAGCGCAGCAATGTCGCCGGTAGCGAGTACAGGGCGACATCGCTTTCATTGAGAAATTGCGGCGCGATCACCAGCGTGTGCGCACTTTGCCCGGCCAGTTCAGCCGCGCTCTCGGCGCTTTTGCGATAGGTTTCCGAGTTGCGCAAACGGCCATGAATGACGATCAGCACCCGCTCGATTTTCTCCGGCGCAGGACCAATGCCCACCGCCATCTCCCCGGCCTTGAATTGCAAACGCCCGGGGCTGATTGCGTCGACACCGGCAGCCTGTGCGGTGCTGCCAACGATCAGTAAAGCCAGAAGCCATTTATGCATTTACAGGTTTTTCGCCGCAAAGGTGTCGCACTGGCCGACCTGGCCCTGCGCGAATCCGGTTTTGAACCAGCGCACCCTTTGCGCCGACGTACCGTGGGTAAACGAGTCCGGCACCACACGCCCCTGACCCTGTTGTTGCAGGCGATCATCACCGATGGCGTTGGCCGCGTTCAAGGCTTCTTCGATGTCGCCTGGTTCCAGCCAGTTCAAACGCTTCTGCGCGTTATACGCCCAGACACCGGCGAGGCAATCGGCTTGCAGTTCCTGACGCACGAGCAAACCGCCGGCGCCTTCCATCTGCCGGCCTTGCTGGCGAGCTGTCTGAATTTTCGCCGAAACGCCGAGCAGCGTCTGCACATGGTGTCCGACTTCGTGAGCGATCACGTAGGCCTGGGCGAAATCACCGGCGGCCTTGAAGCGTTGCGACATTTCCTGGAAGAACGCCATGTCCAGATAGACCTTCTGGTCGGCCGGGCAGTAGAACGGGCCGGTGGCAGACGTCGCCAGGCCGCAGGCGGAATTGACCCGGTTGCTGAACAGCACGAGGGTCGGATCCTTATATTGGCGACCGGCCTGCTGGAAAATCGCGCCCCAGGTGTCTTCGGTATCGCCGAGGATCGAACGGACGAATTCTGCCTGTTCATCGTTGGCCGGTGGCGCCTGACGGGTTTGCGAAGTCGGTGCCGCTTGTTGAGACGTTTGCCCGGTGAGCTGGCCGAGGATCTGCAACGGGTCCTGCCCGGTGATCCAGCCGATACCAACGATCAGCAGGATGGCCCCCAGGCTCAGGCCTTTGCCACCACCGAAGCGCATGCCGCCGCCACCGCCGGCATCATCACCACGGGCATCGACGACGTTGTCACTGCGTCGGCCTTTTTTCCATAGCATGTGGGAATCCTCTGAATGAATCTGGTGATGAGTGTTGCTGGTGCGTGGGAGTGGCGCCAGTCCGGTCGTCAGACCATCGTTATTGACGACGGTTCTGAGCAACATTGCCTGTTCGACAGCTTACAGCGGCGCAGCGTTGAAGGTATCGCACGCATCAATCCGGCCGCTATCGAATCCGGCTGTGAACCATTGGGTGCGTTGCTGTGAGGTGCCGTGGCTGAAGGTCTCCGGCCGAACCGCGCGGTTTTGTGCACGCTGCAGATGGTCGTCACCGAACACGGTGGCGGCATTCAAGGCTTCTTCGATGTCGCCCGGTTCCAGCCAGGCCAGGCGCTGTTGCGCATGGTACGCCCAGACCCCGGCGAGGCAATCGGCCTGCAATTCGCTGCGCACTCCGAGGCCCGAATCGCCAATCACCGGTTGTCGGGCCGAGAGGGCGGTTTCAAACGGCGCGGACATGCCCAGTTCAACCTGCACATGATGGCCGACTTCGTGCGCGATGATATAAGCCTGGGCGAAGTCGCCGACTGCGGAAAAGCGCTCGGCCATCAGCTCGAAGAACTGCGGGTCGAGATAGATTTGTTGGTTGGCCGGGCAATAGAAAGGGCCGATCGAACTGTCGGCGGCACCGCAAGCGGAGACCACGCTATCACTGAACAGCGTCAGTGTCGGGGAGGGGTAATGGCGTGCGGTTTGGGCAAACAGCAGCGTCCAGGTGTCTTCGGTGTCACCGAGTATCGACTCGATAAAGCCGAGTTGCGCAGCGTCGGCGGACGAAGCGTATTGGCTCGCGTCATCCATCAGGATCGGTTTTGGCCCGGTGTCGTATGACGCGTAGAGTGCCGCGCCCGTGAGGGTGACAGCTGCCAGGCCGGCAGCGATCGTTTTTCCTGTTTGTTTACGGGCATCCTTGCCCTCTCGCGTGTCATTGACGTTGTCGCTGCGTCTCGCTCTGTTCCATAGCATGTTGGCGTTCCTTCATAGGTTGGGGGTGTAAGTCACCTCGCCTATGAATAACCGCGCGCGTCAGAATCTGCTGGGCATAAATGTAAGGGCGCGTAAGACCCTTCTCGAATCTGCCGTTTCGATGTGAGTCATCAGCCTTTTCCCACTCACTGGTCGAATGCATCCCACACTGGCGCGAAGTCCGGGCTGACCTGTCGCTCACGCTTGGACAGACTGGCAATCAGCGCGCGGTCCTGATCATCCAGATTGACCTCAAGTGCCGCCAGATTGGCGCTTTGGTTGCTGGCGCTGCTCGCCTTGGGGATCGCAGCAACATTGCTTTGATCAAGCAGCCATTTCAGTGCGACCTGGGTCGGCAGTACGCCATGCTTGGCGGCAATCTGCTGGATTTCGGCGATGTGTGAAACCTTGTTGCGCGCCAGCGGTGTATAGGCCGTCAGCGCCATATTGTGTTGCCGGGCGTAATCGAGCAGGGCGTTTTGTCCGAGCAGAACGTGGTACTCGACCTGAATGGCCGACAGACCGATGCCGTATGCCTCGACAACTTTGCGCAATAACGGCAGAGGAAAATTCGCCACGCCGATGTTGCGCGTCAGACCTTGTTCCTTGAACCAGGCCAAGGTGTCGAGTGTGCGCGGCAGGTCCCAATCGGTGGTTGGCCAGTGAATCATGAACAGATCGACGTAGTCGCTGCGCAAGGCCTTGAGGCTGCGTTCCATGGAGTGGCGCATCGCGTCGGGTTGCAACTGATCCCACCAGACTTTGGTAGTCAGGTGAATCTGCTCGCGCGGTGTCGGCGTATTCGCCAGTGCTTGTCCGACCGCGTCTTCATTGTTGTAGGCCGCTGCCGTATCGATGTGTCGGTAACCCAGTTCCAGCGCCTGCTCCACGGCACGGGTGCATTCGTCGCCGAGCATCGGCCAGGTGCCGAGACCGAGTTTCGGCATGTTCAAACCCTGGGCGTTAACGATGTGCTGCATGGTCGATCTCCTGTTCGAAAGCAGTAATGCCGGCGATATGCCGGGCGGCGATGTAACCGAATGTCAGTGCCGGGCCGAGGTTGATGCCGCCCGCCGGGTAATGGCCACCCATGATGCTGGCCATGTCGCCACCCGCTGCGTAGAGGCCGGCGATGGCTTGCTCGTTGGCGTCGAGCACTTGCGCGTGCGGGGTGACCTTGAAGTTCGGCAGACATCTACAACGCTTTAGCGATGGGGTGTTTTCGGAATTTGATTCCAGAAAATACCCAGCGTCGGCACTGCTCGACAAGCCTTGTTCCAACAAAGCGGGCGGTTATCGCACAGGCGGTTCCAGATTTCGCTTTGCCGCCGATGTCTTCTAGAATCGCTGAAATTTCATTCGGATCTCCCCATGGCCGGTAGTCAAATCGAACGGGTTTTCAGTGTGCTGGAAAGCCTCACCAGTGATCCGCGCGGGCTGCCGATGCAGACCCTGGCCGAGCGACTGGATATCCCCAAAAGTGCCACGCACCGCTTGCTCGCCGAACTGATGCGCCTGGGTTATGTCCGGCAGAATCCGGAAACCCTGCGCTATCACCTGTCGACAAAACTGGTCGCGATGGGCTTTCAATATCTGTCGAGCAGCGGCGCCGACATCGTCCAGCCAGTGCTTGATCGACTGGCGCAGGAAACCGGCGAACTGGTGCGCCTGGGCGTAATCGACGGCGAGCGCCAGACCTGGATTGCCAAGGCGCAGGGCGCGCGCACCGGTCTGCGTTATGACCCGGACATGGGCCGCGACGCGCCGCTGTTCTACACCGCATCCGGACATGCTTGGCTGGCGTGCATGAGCGACGCCGAGGCGCTGTCGATGGTTGAGCGTCAGGCGGCTGAAGTCCCGGTAGGCGTCGGGCCGAATGCGCCGCGCTCCAATATCGAATTGCTCGAACGTCTGCGTCTCGCCCGCGAACAGGGTTACGCCTGTGTCGAGGAGAGCTCGGCGGTCGGCACTTCGGCGATTGCGGCGGTGGTCAGGCATCCCGGGAATGGCCGAGTGATTGGCGTGCTCAGTATCGCCGGCCCCAGTGCGCGCATGCCTGGCGCACGTCTGCATGAGCTGGCGCCGTTGTTGCTGACATTCAGCGAAGAATTATCCGCAGCCAGCCTGGCCTCCGAACTGTTCATCTAATCCGCCGGATGAAGTTGTGCGGTGTTCGCACGGTTTTGCGATTGTTGGGTTTTAGATTCTGGAACTCGGTTCTAAATTGTTGATGAAGTGATATTCCAACAACAATCACCAGAGGATCGCGCCTTGAATTCGCCCCTTCGAATCGCCCTGATCGGTGCCGGCAATATGGGCCAGCAACATTATCGGCATCTGCAAACCCTCACTGAAGCGAAGTTGTGCTTCATGCCGTGGACCGATGCCCGCAACCTCGCGTTATGCGCAGTTATGTGATGTGGCGGGGCCGAGACCGTCAGACATGGCCGAGATCTTGCGTCAGGCGCGCAACGAGCGGCGGTTTCCCGGCGAGGGAGCTTGCTCCCGCTGGGACTGCACAGCGCTTCCAAAATCGGCGACCGCTACGCGGCCTCAGCGGGAGCAAGCTCCCTCGCCACAGTATTGTTTTTCAATTTGAGATAACCCATGACCGTCAGCACCCCGCTCTCCGGTGTCAACCAGCCCTTCAAAGGGATCTTGCTGATTGTCGTGGCAACTTTCCTGTTCTCCAGTCACGACGCACTGTCGAAATACCTCTCCGGTTTCTACCCGATCGTAATGGTCGTCTGGGCGCGTTATCTGGTGCATACGTTATTGATGGCGGGAATTTTTCTGCCGCAGTCTGGGTTGCGCGTCCTACGTACCAAGAAGCCTTTATGGCAGTTGACCCGAGCACTGTGCCTGCTTGGCACCAGCCTGTTTTTCACCACGGCGTTGTTGTACATCCCGCTGGCAGAAGCCACGGCGGTCAACTTTCTTGCGCCGGTATTGGTCACCGCATTGTCGGTGCCGTTGCTGAAGGAAAGAGTCACCCGAGGTCAATGGATCGCGGTGATCTGCGGCTTCATCGGTGTGTTGATCATCGTTCATCCGGGTGGTGATTTGTTCACCCCGGCGGTGTTGTTGCCATTCTGCTCGGCGCTGTTTTTCTGCTTCTATCAGTTGCTCACGCGCAAGCTTGCCGAGATCGACAGCCCGACCACCAGTAACTTTTTCGCCGGGCTTTGCAACACGTTGGTGATGAGTGCGCTGGTGCCGTTCTTCTGGCAGGTGCCGACGTTGACCCATGCCGGGTTGATGCTGGCGCTGGGCAGTTGCGGGATGACCGCGCATTTGTTTCTGACCCAGGCGTTCCGCCATGCCGCGCCGGCGCTGCTGGCGCCGTTCGGTTATTGCCAGATCGTGTTTGCGGGGTTGTTGGGCTGGCTGCTGTTCAATCACACGCCGAGTCTGTTGACGATCATCGGTATCGCAGTGATCTGTTGCAGCGGATTGGCAGCAGCGTGGCAGCAAAGCCGCCGCTGAGAGGGCACACAAACCCCTGTGTAGGAGCTGACGAGTGAAACGAGGCTGCGATCTTTTGATCTTCAACATCAAGATCAAAAGATCGCAGCGTGCCGCAGCTCCTACAAGGGAGTTGGGTGTAGGCAGGTTATTCGGTGATGGTCGGGATCTTGCGCGGGGCCATGAAGTACATCCACGTCAGCGCAATGAAGTACATCGCCGGGATCAGGGTGAACAACACGGTGTAGTTGTTATTGGTAACGGTAAGGATATGGCCGACGATCTGGGTCATGAACATCCCGCCGATCGCTGCACACATGCCGCCGAAACCGAACACCGTGCTCATCATGTGCTTGGGCGTGTAGTCCATCACCAGGCTCCAGATGTTCGCCGTCCAGGCCTGATGCGCACCAATGGCCAGGGAAATCGCCGCCACTGCGACCCACAGATTGGCCGAGCCAGCCGCCATGATCACGCCGATGATGCAGCAGGCAAACAGGAACATCGACAGCAGCCGCGCCTTGATCGAGTTCATCCCGCGACCGATCAGGAACGAAGACAGAATCCCGCCACCGACGCTACCGAAGTCAGCCGTCACGTAGATGATGATCAGCGGAATACCCATCTGGGTGACGTTGATGCCCAGGTTGTATTGCTGATTGAGGAACGGTGGCAGCCAGTACAGGTAGAACCAGAATACCGGCGCGGTCAGCGCGTAGGCGATGGCGAACGCCCAGGTGCCACGCATGCGCAGGATCCTCGTGAACGGCACGCGGGCCTGTTCCGGTTCGACTTCTTTCTGGATGTAGTCCAGTTCGGACTGTTTAACGCTCGGATGATCTTCCGGGTTGAAATACTTCAAGCCCCAGAACAGCAACCAGATGCCGCCCAGTGCCGACATGCACAGGAACGCCGCCTGCCAGCCCCAGACGTGGAGGATCAGCGGCAACAGCATCGGCGTGAACATTGCGCCAACGTTGGTGCCGGCGTTGAAGATGCCGGTGGCGACCGCACGTTCGCCGGCGGGGAACCACAGGCGCGTGGTTTTCACGCAGGCCGGGTAGTTCGCCGCTTCCGTCAGACCGAGGATGAACCGGCAGACCATGAAGCCAACGGCTGACGTTGCCAGGCCGTGAGCACCGGTGGCCAGGCTCCAGAGCAGCACGGCGCAGAAGAACACGCGTTTGACGCCGACCCGGTCGATCAAGCGGCCTTGAAGGACGAAACCGATCGCGTAGCCGACCTGAAACCAGAAATTGATGTTGGCGTAATCCATCGCCGTCCAGCTCATTTCCTTGGCGAGGATCGGCTGCATGACGCCGAGGGCGGCGCGGTCGATGTAGTTCAGAGTAGTGGCGAAAAACACCAGCGCCAGCATGCCCCAACGGGTTTTGCCGACCGCCATGGCGCCGCGGATCTTGTCGCCGATGCCACCCGTGGCAGTGCTCATGGCCGGGGCCATGCGGGAAGTCTGTGAAGGAATCATGTGTTCCACCCGTTTTTGGATTTGTTATTTGGTGTGCTTTTTTCTGTGCACGCTGCGACCGGTGGTTCAGATCCGGACTCAATGTGCAGCCGATGTTGGGCAGTGGACGAAAAATCGTCAATTCGCCAAACGGCCATTGTGTTCGATAATCGCACGCAAAACTAACCGGGTAGTACACTTTAAATTGCTGCCACGCTCGATGCAGCCAATAATTTCCCCACTATAAAAACCATCCCATGCAGGAGCTGCCGAAGGCTGCGATCTTTGCTTTTTCAAGATCAAAAGATCGCAGCCTGCGGCAGCTCCTACATTAAAGCGGCGCAGTCCGGGAGTTGAAGCATGCAGCGTTCCATTGCCACCGTTTCCTTGAGCGGCACCCTGCCGGAAAAACTCGAAGCCATCGCCGCCGCCGGGTTCGACGGGGTGGAGATTTTCGAAAACGACCTCCTGTACTACGACGGCAGTCCACGGGAAATTAAACAGATGTGCGCCGATCTCGGCATCGCCATCACGCTGTTCCAGCCGTTCCGCGACTTCGAAGGCTGCCGCCGCGATCGGCTGGCGCGCAATCTGGAGCGCGCCGAACGCAAATTCGACCTGATGCAGGAGTTGGGCACCGACCTGGTGCTGGTCTGCAGCAACGCTTCGGCCGACAGCGTCGGCGATCAACAAATTCTAGTCGATGACCTGCGCCTGCTGGCTGAGCATGCCGGCGCACGCGGCTTGCGCATTGGTTATGAAGCGCTGGCGTGGGGCCGTCACGTGAATACTTATCAACAGGTCTGGGACATCGTGCGTCAAGCCGATCACCCGAGCCTCGGCGTGTTGCTCGACAGCTTTCATACCTTGTCGTTGAAGGGCGATCCCCGCGCCATCGCCGACATTCCTGGCGAGAAGATTTTCTTCGTGCAAATGGCCGACGCGCCGATTCTGCAGATGGATGTGCTGGAGTGGAGCCGGCATTTCCGCTGCTTCCCGGGGCAGGGTGAATTCGATCTGCCAGGCTTCCTTGCGCCGATCATCCAGAGCGGCTACACCGGGCCACTGTCGCTGGAAATCTTCAATGACGGCTTCCGCGCCGCGCCGCCACGGGCGAATGCTGCCGACGGTTTGCGTTCGTTGCTGTATCTGGAAGAGAAGACTCGCCAGCGTCTGGAGCAGGAAGCGCCGCCTGTGGTCAATCGCGAAATCCTTTTCGAAACGCCGAAGGCCAGCGAGTACAACGGCATCGAGTTTCTCGAATTCGCCGTCGACGAAGCGCTCGGTGCCAAACTCAGTCATTGGCTGGAGCGCCTCGGTTTCGTCAAGGCCGGGCAGCATCGTTCCAAGAGCGTGAGCCTGCTGCGTCAGGGCGATATCAACCTGATCCTCAACTCCGAACCGTATTCTTTCGCGCACAGCTTTTTCGAAGCGCACGGCCCGTCGCTCTGCGCCACCGCTGTGCGGGTCAACGACAGCGCCAGTGCCTTGGCCCGCGCCGTGGCTTACAAAGGTCAGCCCTATCGCGGACTGGTCGGCCCTAACGAGCTGGAACTGGCGGCGGTGCGCGCACCCGACGGTAGCCTGATTTATCTGGTCGATGAACAGGCCGACGTCTATGGCACCGATTTCAATCTGCTGACGGATGCGCCGGCCCGCGGCGGCCTCAAACGCATCGACCACATGGCCATGGCGCTGCCCGCCGACAGCCTCGACAGTTGGGTGCTGTTCTACAAGAGCCTGCTGGATTTCGAAGCCGACGATGAAGTGGTACTGCCGGATCCATACGGGCTGGTGAAGAGTCGTGCGCTGCGCAGCCGAGACAGCTCGATCCGTTTGCCGCTGAACATTTCCGAGAACCGCAACACCGCGATTTCTCACGCGCTGTCGAGTTATCGCGGTTCCGGTGTCCATCACATCGCCTTCGATTGTGATGACATCTTCGCCGAAGTCAGTCGTGCCAAAGAAGCCGGCGTGCCGCTGCTGGATATCCCGCTGAACTATTACGACGACCTCGCAGCGCGCTTCGATTTCGATGATGAATTCCTCAGCGAACTGGCGTATTACAACGTCTTGTACGACCGTGACGCGCAGGGCGGCGAGCTGTTCCACGTCTACACCGAGCCGTTCGAAGGGCGTTTTTTCTTCGAGATCATCCAGCGCAAGAATGGCTATGCCGGTTACGGTGCGGCGAATGTGGCGGTGCGTCTGGCGGCGATGGCCAAATCACGCAGTGGCGCCGTTCGCCAGGCGAAGTTGTAGGAAATTCGTAAACGCGGGATTAAACACGGGCCGTGCGGCTTCCTTCACTGTGCTGCGCGGCCCATAATCGCCGCCTGTGCAGTGATGGCCGTGAGCCCGCAATGACGATGAATACAGAACTTACCGCAGCTACTGAAGTGTCCGCCGTAGAGCCGCGCAAGAGTCGCAAGAACAATCCGGAGAAGACCCGCGAGAACATCCTGCAGGAGGCGATCGTCGAGTTCGTTCAGCAGGGTTTGTCCGGTGCCCGCGTCGACGCGATCGCCGAGCGTATCCACACCTCCAAGCGCATGATCTATTACTACTTCGGCAGTAAGGAGCAGTTGTACGTCGAGGTGCTGGAAAAGCTCTACGGGGAAATCCGCAGCACCGAAAACCGTCTGCACCTGGCCGAGTTGGCACCAGTGGACGCGATTCGCCGATTGGTCGAATTCACCTTCGATCACCACGATCGCAACGTCGATTTCGTGCGCATCGTCAGCATCGAAAATATCCACAACGCCGAATTCGTGAAGCGTTCCGATGCGATCAAGGCGATGAACAACACCATCCTTGATTCGCTGAGCGAAATTCTGCGGCGTGGCGCTGAAGAAGGTGTATTCCGCGCCGGGCTGGATGCGCTGGATGTGCATCTGCTGATCAGCTCGTTCTGCTTCTATCGCGTGTCGAACCGGCACACATTTGGCGAGATCTTCCAGATTGATCTGCCGGATGAAGGCATCAAACAGCGGCATCGCGAGATGATTTGCGAATCGGTTCTGCGCTACCTGCAAGCCTGACAATCAAAAGATCGCAGCCTTCGGCAACGCCTACACCAATAACTGTAGGAGCTGCCGAAGGCTGCGATCTTTTGATCTTCAACCCTTCATGCTTTGAAAATGCGCGAGCATCCGCTGCGCATCCGGCACCACGCCGCTGAACAACTCAAACGCCTTCACCGCCTGAAACACCGCCATGTTGCCGCCATCCAGCGTCCGGCAACCCAGCGCGCGGGCGTTGCGCAGCAGTTCGGTCTCCAGCGGGAAATACACAATCTCCGCTACCCACAACTCCTTGCGTAACAGCTCGACCGGCACCGGCATGCCCGGCAGTTTGGCCATGCCCATTGGCGTGGTGTTGACCAGACCATCCGCTAGATTCAGCGTGCTCGGCAGATCCCGACCGGCCACCGCACGACCAAAACCGAAATGCTGATTCAGGTTGTTCGCCAGACTTTCAGCGCGCTCACTGTCGACGTCGAAAATGCTCAGTTGCTGTACGCCTTCGCTCAACAGCGCGTGGGCCACTGCCGCGCCAGCACCACCGGCCCCCATCTGGACCACGCGATCACGGGCAGCGTCCTTCAGGCCACGGCGAAAACCCTCGGCGAATCCCAGGCAATCGGTGTTATGGCCGATACGTTTACCGTCCTTGAGCACCACCGTGTTGACCGCACCGATACCTCGCGCTTCCGGTGACAATTCATCGAGCAAAGGAATGATCGCCTGCTTGCACGGGAACGTGATGTTCAACCCGGTGTAATTCATCCGCTCGGCCGCCAGCAGCAGGTCGGGCAGGGCAGTGCTGTCCATGTGCAACTGATCCAGATCGATCAATCGATACAGGTAACGCATGCCCTGCGCATCACCTTCGTGTTCATGCAGCGCCGGCGTGCGCGAGGCCTGAATGCCGGCGCCGATCAGCCCGGCAAGTATCACGTTATAGCGAGGCATGTGATTCACCCTTTTAGCCGCTGACTGAAATGTTCCAGTGCCAGGCGATAACCATGGCTGCCGAACCCGGCCATCACCGCTGTGGCAATCGCCGAGACAAACGAGTGATGACGAAACGGTTCGCGCGCATGCACGTTGGAAAGGTGCACTTCAATCACCGGCAATTCACTGGCCACCAGCGCGTCGCGAATGGCGACGGAAGTGTGCGTCCACGCGGCCGGATTGATCACGATCCCGGCGCAACGGCCACGGGCAGCGTGAATCCAGTCGAGCAGTTCGCCTTCGTGATTGGTCTGGCGAAACTCCACGGCCAGGCCGAATTCTTCCGCGGCGCGACCACACAGGGCGGAAATGTCGGCCAGGGTTTCGTGACCGTAAGTCGCCGGTTCACGGGTGCCGAGCAGGTTCAGGTTCGGGCCGTTGAGCACCAGAACGATAGGGGGCATGAGGGGTAACTCCACTTATTGTTTTTGGCTTTGGCCAGAGGTTTCGGCCTGTGGAGATAAAATGTACTAGATGGTTACCATGGTCAATTGAACAAAAATAGCCTTGGCGTTTTATGTTCGGTTATCGCACAGAAGCAAGTTCCAGGTTCGGTCCTGATCTAGATGTAACGACAGCTTTGCTTACGTTTTTTCCTGAAAATTGGTCAGCTATTCGCCTACGCCGACGCTAGCCTCAAAGCAGTGAGGCACGTCGCGTGCTTGATCACCAGTTGTCGGATTTGAAAGGAATATCGAATCCTGAAACTTATTAACCTAACGGATGGGTTAGCATGAAGGTGTGCAGCTACAAGGGATTGTCGATTGTCATCATGCTGCGAGATGAACATTGCCCACCTCACGTTCACGTGAACGCGGGCAGTTGGAGTGCTCGATTGCAGTTCAGTTTCTGGTGCAACGATATTGAGCTTTGGGACGTCGTGCCGCTTTCTCGTCGACCACCCTTGGCCGTGCTGGAAGGCTTGTGTCGGTCCCTTGAGCAGCCTGCTCATCTGCGACGAGCACGCGGGATCTGGTGGTCGAAATTGCAAACTGTCTGTCTCGACAATCAGTTGTGGGACAGCAAATCAAACGAAGTGCTGGGGATGAAACTCGTCACTGACACGACCTATAGAGTGGGATCGGCGCGTTATCTGCCAGACGAGGGCAAGACCCTTCTGACATTGGTAGGCGCATTGGAAGGAGTGGAAATCGATTTATGAAAATCATCAAGGCGAAGCCTCCCGCGCGCAATTCGCTGACGGAAGAAATGATCGATGCAGCCATCAAGCGTGGAGAGGAGCGCCGCTCAAGCAGCCTGCAGGCTGTCTCTGTGACATTTGAAGATCCATCGCTGATCATCCATTTTGAAGACGGCAGCGGTGTGTTGCTCCCGGCGGATCGTTATCCGGAGTTCCGCGGATTCAATGCCGACGATTACAAGCACCTGACAGTCGGATTCGCGGGCACTGTGCTTTGCCACGAAGGCAAGGATCTCGATGTGTCCATCGCCGGAATGATTTCAGCGAGCCCGTCATTGATGCTGATGGCCGCTTCGGTAGTGGCTTCGCGCAACGGCCGTCAGAGCAGCGCGGCAAAGTCTGCAGCCGCGCGGGCGAACGGCAAAAAGGGCGGGCGCCCACGCAAGGTCGATCCTGCTTTGTAAGCACCCACAAAAAAGCCGTCAATCACGACGGCTTTCTCGTATTCGCTGCCAGCACTCAGCGCCGGGTCAGCAACACACCCGATTCCATGTGATGCGTCCACGGGAACTGGTCGAACAATGCGCATTTGGTAATGCGGTGCGTGTCGTGCAACTGGGCGATGTTCGCCGCGAGGGTTTCCGGGTTGCAGGAGATGTACAGGATGTTGTCGAAACGCCGGGTCAGCTCGCAGGTGTCCGGGTCCATGCCGGCACGTGGCGGGTCGACGAAGACGCTGCCGAACTCGTAGCTCTTCAGGTCGATGCCTTGCAGGCGACGGAACGGGCGCACTTCGTTGAGCGCTTCGGTCAACTCTTCGGCGGACAAACGCACGAGAGTGACGTTATCCACAGCGTTTTCGCTAAGGTTGCTCAGTGCCGCGTTGACCGAGGTCTTGCTGATTTCCGTGGCCAGCACTTTGCGCACGCGGGTGGCGAGCGGCAGGGTGAAGTTGCCGTTGCCGCAATACAGCTCCAGCAGATCGTCAGGGCGATCGCCGAGCGCTTCGTACGCCCAGTTCAGCATCTTCTGGTTCACTGTGCCGTTAGGCTGGGTGAACGCGCCTTCCGGTTGGCGATAGCTGAAGGTGCGACCGCCGACTTCGAGTTTTTCGACCACGTAATCGAGGCCAAGCACTTCGCGTTTGCCCTTCGAGCGCCCGATGATGCTGACGCCGAGATCCGCCGCCAGCTTGGTGGCTGCTGCATGCCAGTGTTCGTCCAGCGGACGGTGATAGCACAGGGTGATCATCGCGTCGCCGGACAGCGTGGTCAGAAACTCGACCTGAAACAACTTGTGGCTCAGTGCCGAACTGGCCTGCCACGCAGCCTTGAGCTGCGGCATCAACTGATTGATGCGCAGGCTGGCAATCGGGAACTCTTCAATCAGGATCGGCGTGCGTTTGTCGTCCTGAGCGAACATCGCGTAATGCCGATCGCCACCCTCGCGCCACAGGCGGAATTCGGCGCGCAGGCGGAAGTTCTGCAGCGGCGAGTCGAACACGGTCGGCTCGGGGGCATCGAACGGCGCCAGCAGATCACGCAAACGCGTGACCTTGGCTTCGAGTTGTTCGGCGTAAGCCTGGGAATCAAATGTCATGCGTTGAACCAACCCAACTTGATCACGAACAGAATCGACAGAATCACCAGCGCCGGGTTCAGCTCACGGGCACGCCCCGACAGCAATTTGATCACGGTCCAGGAAATGAAACCGAACGCGATGCCGTTGGCGATCGAGTAAGTGAACGGCATGGCCAGCGCGGTCACGACTACCGGCGCGGCAACGGTGATGTCGTCCCAGTCTATTTCCGCCAGGCCGGATGTCATCAACACGGCGACGAACAGCAGTGCCGGTGCCGTGGCGAATGGCGGAACGCTGGCTGCCAGTGGCGAGAAGAACAGCGCCAGCAGGAACAGGATCGCCACCACGATGGCCGTCAGACCGGTACGCCCGCCAGCACTGACGCCGGCAGCGGATTCGATGTAGCTGGTGGTGGTCGAAGTACCCAGCAGCGAACCGGCCATGGCCGCGGTGCTGTCGGCGATCAGCGCGCGCCCCATTTTCGGCATGTGGCCGTCCTTGCCCATCAGGCCGGCGCGCTTGGCGACGCCGATCAGGGTGCCGGAGTTGTCGAACAGGTCGACGAACAGGAAGGCGAAAATCACGCTGACCAGACCGATGTCCAGTGCGCCTTTGATGTCCAGCTGCATGAAGGTCGGGGCCAGCGACGGTGGCATCGAAGTCACGCCGCCAAACGGGGTGAAGCCCATCGCGATGGAGGTGATGGTCACTGCCAAAATGCCGATCAGTACCGCGCCGCGCACTTTCAGCGCTTCGAGAGCAACGATCAGGGCGAAACCGAGGGTGGCGAGGATCGGTGCCGGTTGTTTCAGGTCACCAAGGCCGACCATGGTCGCAGGGTTGCTGACCACGATGCCGGCGTTGTGCAGGGCGATCAGCGCCAGGAACAGACCGATACCGGCAGCAATCGCCGAGCGCAGCGGCAGCGGAATACTGTTGATGATCCATTCACGGATGCGGAAGATCGACAGCAGGAAGAAGCACACGGCCGAGATGAACACCGCGCCCAGCGCCACTTGCCAGGTATGACCCATGTGCAGGACGACGGTGTAGGTGAAGAAGGCGTTCAGACCCATGCCCGGTGCCAGGGCGATCGGGTAGTTGGCGATCAGGCCCATGATCGTCGAACCGATCGCGGCGGCCAGACAGGTGGCGACAAACACCGCGCCCTTGTCCATGCCGGTCTCGCCGAGGATGCTCGGGTTGACGAACAGAATGTAGGCCATGGCCAAGAAAGTCGTGATGCCCGCCAGAATCTCGGTGCGCACGTTGGTGTTGTGTGCCTTGAGTTGAAACAGCCTTTCCAGCATGTCTGCTCCCCGTGGCGCGCGTAGCGCCGTGAATGTATCGACCTCAACAGCAAAGCACAGACCGTCGCAAGCGCCTGGAAAATTGTGGTGGGCCGGAAAAAGCCGCGCATCATACCAGCAGCGTGGGGGATTGGCTGCGATCGTCGGCGATGTTTTGCAGTCAGGCGAAGTGCGCCATACTGCGCGCCTGTTTTGGGGGGAGGGGCATGATGGGCGTCAAGCGCAATTTCGTTCGATCGTTGGGGCTGTTTTGCACGTTTATGGCCAGTGTGCCTGCCGTGATGGCGGCATCGGCGCCGCCGTTGTCCAGCGTCCAGGTGCTCAAGGTGCAGTCGGCCGCTTGTGGCATCGAAAATATTTCCGAAGGGCAGGACAAGACTGCTTGCGACCACGGCGGTGCCAACATCAAGGTTTATGTGCTGGAGATGGGTTACGGCCGTGTACCCAGTGTCGCACTGGACGGTTTCGGGCTCGACGGGATGAAAACCCAGGTTTGCGCCTACGGTAACGGCAACCTGACGGAGTGCACGGGCGCGGCGACGAAGATCGTCGGCGCGTTGTACATCTATGATCTGGAGGGCAAGCAGGAAGGCACGTTCACCTTCAGCAACACCTCGATCAATGCGCCGGGCAACCAGGTCTCGACGCAGCTTTACATCAAGTAACGCCTGGCGCTGCGCGATCCGGAGGAAGCTGACTACGCTTCAAGGATCACCCAGCGGATGGCGCCCATGACTTTTAGAGCCCTGATTACCCTCGCCGAGGGCATCGATGATCTGCAATGCGTGAGCCTGATCGACGTGCTGCGCCGCGCGGAGATCGAAGTCGTCGCGGCCAGCATCGAAGGCCGGCGCATGCTGACCTGCGCGCGCGGCACACGCCTGACCGCCGACGGCATGCTGGTCGATGTATTGGCGCAGAATTTTGACCTGATCGTATTGCCCGGCGGCGCCGTCGGTTCGCAACACCTGGCCGCGCACCAGCCCCTGCAACAACTGCTCAAGGATCAATCCAGCGCCGGCCGCCTGTTCGCCGCCATCGCCGAGTCCCCGGCCGTCGCCCTGCAAGCCTTTGGCGTATTGCGCCAGCGGCGCATGACCTGTCTGCCGAGCACCAGCCATCAACTGTCCGGCTGTACGTTTGTTGATCGACCGGTAGTGGTCGATGGCAACTGCATCACCGCGCAGGGCTCCGGCGCGGTGATGGAGTTTGCGCTGACGCTGGTTGAGCAACTTGGCGGCAAGGCGCTACGGGCGAAAGTGGCGGGGGCGTTGTTGGTCTGAAGGCTTCAGACCTTCGCCTCTTCCACCGGCACATGCATCCGATCGCGGTTAGCCAGTGTCGGGAACAGCTTGATCCATGTGCCCGTCACCACCAGCGTGCCGATCCCGCCCATCACCACGGCTGGCACGGTGCCGAACCAGTGGGCGGTGACGCCGGATTCGAATTCGCCGAGCTGGTTCGAAGCGCCGATGAACAGGCCGTTCACCGCGCTGACCCGGCCGCGCATTTCGTCCGGGGTTTCCAGTTGCACGAAGGAGGCGCGAATGACCATGCTGATCATGTCCGCCGCGCCGAGCACCACCAGCACCGCCAGCGAGAGCCAGAACGAGGTCGACAGGCCGAAGGCGATGGTCGCGACGCCGAAGACACCGACTGCGGTAAACATCACCCGGCCGACCTTACGCTCCACGGCAAATCGTGCGAGGAACAGCGACATTCCCAGTGCGCCGACCGCCGGTGCCGAACGCAGCAGGCCCAGCCCCCACGGGCCGGTCAGCAAAATATCCTTGGCGAATACCGGCAGCAGCGCCGTGGCACCCCCGAGCAGCACCGCAAACAGGTCCAGTGAAATCGCCCCGAGGATGTCCGGGCGGCTGCGAATGAAGCGGATCCCCGCGAGCAATGAATCCAGTGTGGCTTTGCCTTTGTTCAATGGCGTTTGTCGTGCGGGCAGGTTGAGCATCAGCGTGCAGGCAATCACGTACAGCAGTACCGTCGGGCCATACACCCAGACGCTGCCGAACGCATAGAGCAGACCGCCAAGGGCCGGGGCCACGATGGTCGCTGACTGTTGCGCCGACTGCGCCGCCGCAACGGCGCGGGGGAACAACGCACTGGGCACGATGCTTGGCAGCAAAGCCTGGGTGGTCGGCATCTCAAAGGAGCGCGCCGCACCGAGCAGGAAGGCGAGGATGAAGATCATCTCGCGGGTGACATGGTCGGTGGCACTGCCGATGGCCAGCGCCAGGGCGATCAACGCCTGTAACGACTGGCAGATCGCTGCGACTTTGCGTCGGTCGTAGCGGTCAGCGACATGCCCGGTGTGCAACATGAACAGCACGCGCGGAGCGAATTCGACCAGGCCCACCAGACCCAGATCGAGAACGTTGCCGGTCAGTTGATAGAGGTTCCAGCCAATCGCCACGGTGAGCATCTGGAAACCGCTGGCGGTAAAAATTCGCGCCATCCAGAAAGCCAGGAAGGGGCGGTGGTGACGTAACAGCAAAGGCTCTTGGCTGGGCATCTGAAGGCAGGTCTGGTTCGAGGGGAACCGCGAGGTTATCACCAGTCTGTAACAGGAAGTTGCTATGACAAAAAATTTAGTTAGCCAGACATCGATATTCTCGCCATCACAAATTAACCCTGTGGCGAGGGGATTTATCCCCGTTCGGCTGCGCAGCAGTCGCAAATTGGGCGCCACGATTGATCTGAAAAAACGCGTTGGATGGATTCGGGGCCGCTTCGCAGCCCAACGGGGATAAATCCCGTCGCCACAGGGTTTATGTGTTGTTTCCTTACCATCACATGGCTCCGGGGATTTGTTGCAGGGCGTTGCAGCTGCAATGAGGCAACTTGTCACGCGGCAAACGACCACGCAGTTCATCGGCAAAAATGGGACTACTCTTTCAGCGTTGCTTGATCCAGATCAAGACCCCAACGGAATTGATCCGGCGGCCAGTTGGCCAGACTCCCTGCGTTGCGATGGTTGTTTAAAAAGAACGAATCAGAATTCGCCGCACTCCATATCCGTGGGGGCAGTGGGTGCAGGCCTCCGGGTCCGCAGCCGGTATTACCTGACAGAGGAAGCCATATGTTCGGTTTAGAGGCACTAGATCTCGCCCGAATTCAGTTCGCGTTCACCATCTCGTTCCACATCCTGTTCCCGGCCATCACCATCGGTCTGGCGAGCTACCTTGCGGTACTCGAAGGCCTGTGGCTGAAAACCCACAACGACACTTACCGTGACCTCTACCATTTCTGGTCGAAGATCTTTGCCGTCAACTTCGGCATGGGCGTGGTCTCGGGGCTGGTCATGGCCTACCAGTTCGGCACCAACTGGAGTCGCTTCTCGGACTTCGCCGGCGCCGTCACCGGGCCATTGCTGACGTATGAAGTGCTCACTGCGTTCTTCCTCGAAGCCGGTTTCCTTGGGGTGATGTTGTTCGGCTGGAACAAGGTCGGGCGGGGTCTGCACTTCTTTGCCACGATCATGGTGGCCATCGGTACGCTGATCTCGACTTTCTGGATTCTGGCATCCAACAGTTGGATGCAGACCCCGCAGGGTTTTGAAATCATCAACGGCCAGGTGATTCCGACCGATTGGCTGGCGATCATCTTCAACCCCTCGTTCCCGTATCGCCTGATGCACATGGCGACCGCTGCGTTTGTTGCCACGGCGTTCTTCGTCGGTTCATCGGCAGCCTGGCATTTGCTGCGCGGCAAGGACAACCCGGCCATTCGTACCATGCTGTCGATGGCGATGTGGATGGCGTTGATCGTCGCGCCGATCCAGGCAGTCATTGGCGACTTCCATGGCCTGAACACGCTTGAACACCAACCGGCAAAGATCGCCGCGATCGAAGGTCACTGGGAAAACAAAGGCGACGAAGCGACGCCGTTGATCCTGTTCGGCTGGCCGGACATGAAAGAAGAGAAGACCAAGTTCGCCGTGGAGATCCCGTACCTCGGCAGCCTGATCCTCACGCACTCGCTGGACAAACAGGTGCCGGCGCTCAAGGAGTTTCCACCGGAAGACCGGCCGAATTCGACCATCGTGTTCTGGTCGTTCCGGGTCATGGTCGGCCTCGGTTTCCTGATGATCTTCACCGGTCTGTGGAGTCTGTGGCTGCGTAAGCGCGACACGCTCTACACCTCGCGACCGTTCCTCTATCTGGCGTTGTGGATGGGGCCGTCCGGTCTGATCGCGATTCTGGCCGGCTGGTTTACCACGGAAATCGGCCGTCAGCCGTGGGTGGTTTATGGACTGATGCGCACGGCGGATGCCTCTTCCAACCATAGCTTCGTGCAGATGAGCATCACCCTGATCATGTTTGTGGTGGTGTATTTCGCGCTGTTCGGTGCAGGTCTCGGCTACATGATGCGCCTGGTCCGTAAAGGGCCGAAGATCAGCGAAGGCGCAGAAACGCCGGAGGGTGGTCCAGGCAAAAAACGCACACCGGCTCGTCCGTTGTCCGCTGCCGACGATTCGGCGGATGCCGACCACGGCGACGACGACGTCCGCCTGACCAAGGAGATTTGACTCATGGGTATTGATCTTCCGCTGATCTGGGCCGTGATCATCATCTTCGGCATCATGATGTACGTGGTCATGGACGGCTTCGACCTGGGGATCGGGATTCTCTTCCCGTTCATCCCGGGCAAGGTCGATCGTGACGTGATGATGAACACCGTCGCCCCGGTCTGGGACGGCAACGAGACCTGGCTGGTGCTGGGCGGCGCGGCGCTGTTTGGTGCGTTCCCGCTGGCGTATTCGGTGGTGTTGTCGGCGCTGTACCTGCCGCTGATCTTCATGCTGATCGGTTTGATTTTCCGTGGCGTGGCGTTCGAGTTCCGCTTCAAGGCCAAGGATGACAAGCGTCACCTGTGGGACAAGGCCTTTATCGGTGGCTCGGTGGCGGCGACGTTCTTTCAGGGGGTGGCGCTGGGTGCATTCATCGACGGTTTGCCAGTGGTCAATCGGCAGTTCGCCGGCGGTTCACTCGACTGGCTGACACCGTTCACGCTGTTCTGCGGCGCCGCACTGGTGGTGGCGTATGCCTTGCTCGGCTGCACCTGGCTGATCATGAAGACCGAAGGCAAGCTGCAAGAGCAGATGCACAATCTGGCCCGGCCTCTGGCGTTCGTGTTGCTGGCGGTGATCGGTGTCGTCAGTCTGTGGACGCCACTGGCGCACCCGGAAATTGCCTCGCGCTGGTTCAGCATGCCCAACCTGTTCTGGTTCATGCCGGTGCCGATTCTGGTGCTGGTGACGATGTACGGCCTGATCCGCGCCGTGGCACGCAATGCCAACTACATGCCGTTCCTGTTGACCCTGGTGCTGATCTTCCTCGGCTACAGCGGTCTGGGCATCAGCCTGTGGCCGAACATCGTGCCGCCGTCGATCTCGATCTGGGACGCTGCCGCCCCGCCGCAAAGCCAGGGCTTCATGCTGGTGGGCACGCTCTTCATCATCCCGTTCATCCTGGGTTACACCTTCTGGAGCTACTACGTGTTCCGCGGCAAGGTCACCCATGAAGACGGTTATCACTAAACCTGTGGAAGCGGGCTTGCCCGCGATGGCGTCGGCAACGGCGCCATCGATCTGACTGATGAGGATCGAAACAATGTCCGGCAAACATTCCCTGCACGAGATTGAACAAGCCGAAAAAAAGCCGCTGTGGCAGCGGCTCGGCTGGCTGGCCCTGATCTGGGTCGGCAGTGTTGGCGTGCTGTTTATCGCCGCCAGCCTGATGCGCATGTTCATGAATGCCGCAGGCCTGACCACGCACTGATTCTGAATCATCCCCGTCCCGGCGCCTTCGGGTACGGTTTGTAACCCTCCTCACGGAGGGTTTTTTTTGCCTGGTGCTTTACTTGCGGGCTTTGAGAATCACGAATTTCGGTGTTGCCGCCACTTGCTCGACGCCGCGGAATAACCGCGCGAGTTTGCTGTGATAGCCCAGATGACGGTTGCCGACGATGTACAGCGCACCGCCGACGACCAGTGCTTCACGAGCCTGCTGGAACATGCGCCAGGCGAGGAAGTCGCCAACCACTTGCTGCTGATGAAACGGCGGATTGCACAGCACCACGTCCAGTGATTGTGCCTCCTGCCCGGCCAGACCATCGCCTGCACGCACTACGACCTCGCGATCACCCAACGCCGCGCGCCAGTTTTCAGCGGCCGATTGCACCGCCATGTACGACTCGTCGACCAGCGTGTAATGCGCGTCCGGGTTGCGCAGGGCGCTGGCAATCGCCAACACGCCATTACCGCAGCCAAGGTCGGCCACCCGCGCACTACCGAGGTTTTGTGGCAGGTGCGGCAGAAAGGCGCGAGTACCGATGTCGAGGCCTTCACGGCAAAACACATTGGCGTGGTTGAGCAGTTCGATCGCCGGTTCATCAAGACGATAGCGCGACGGGTAGGGCGAGACCGCCGGGGCTTTTGCCTCCGGTGTGGCTATCAACAGTCGAGCTTTCTTCACGGCCAGCGAGGCATGTACCGGGCCGATGTAACGCTCCAGCAAATCACCGGCAGCGCGTGGCAGGTGTTTGACCATCGCCGCGGCAACGACTTCAGCGCCTGGCGCCAGTTGCCCTTGCAGGCGGATCAGTTGTTCTTCGAGCAGGGCCAGGGTTTTCGGTACGCGGATCAGTACGCGGTCGAACGGGCCGACCAACGGCTCGCTGGCCGGGGTTGCGCGAATCGCGTCGAATGCCTGGCCATTGCGCAGCAAATTCTTTTCCAGCCCTTGAAAGCCTAGAAACGAGTCACCGCTGCTGCTCACCTCGACTTTGCCCAAGAGGCTCGCAGCCAGCGCGCCGAAGCTGTCATTGAGCACCAACACCCGCGTGTTCGCTGCTGGCTGTTGCGCGGCAAGATGATTGAGCAGGTATTCGTCAGCCGCGTCGAAGGCTTGCAGCGGTTCATTCTGCTGCTCGGGCTGGCGGATCAGATCGAGTTGGGCGAAGGGGGTGTCGAGCAAAGGCATGGGGCGGGACTCTGGGTAATCAACGGGTGTCCCGCGGCCCAGGGTAGCGTGCGGCGGAACCGTCCGAGTGCAATGCGACGCGCAGTCTGGCGTCATCACTCAGGAAGGTCGCAAATGGTACTTTTTTTTCCTTTGGAATACCCGCAGGTTTTCGTCGTGGCGGGGATCTCTCGTCAGATAATGCCGATTCGAGCGGCGGCAATGACGGCAGAAATCTTATTGCAGACGTTGAGCTTCAGAATCACGTTTTGCACGTGATAATTCACGGTTCGCTCGCTCAGGAACAGGATTCTGGAGATTTCATAAGCGGTCTTGCCGACAGCTGAGAGTTTCAACACCTCGAGCTCTCGCGGCGACAGGTGTGGTTGCGCGGCCTTGAGCGCCGCTTTGGGCAGAGTTTTGGCGAACAGCTCGCTCAAATGACTGGTCGCGTAAAACATGTAGCCAAAATGCTCGTACAGCTCGAGGGGGCTCAACGGGCCATGTTCTCTGGCCAGGCTGATAATGCTGCACAAGCCGCTCTCTTCATGCAGGAATGACTGCGACCAGCCATGGCGCAAGCCATATTCCTGCTGGGCTTGCCATAATTGCGGGGTAGACGAAAACAGGTTCTCGCTCCAGACGATCGGCAACATTGAGTGGTTGCAATGTGCTATTGCCGGATCAACTTTACTGTAACGCTCCTTTTCATATTGCTGACTGAACTGCTTGGGATAGTTATTGATTTGCAAGGCATTAAAATCGGCATTCCGATTGTTTGATGTCAAATAGATAGCGCAAAAACTGAATCCAATATTCTCGGCAAATCTCAGCAGGATTGGATAAGCGACGTCTATTTCCCTTGCGAAAGTCAGTTGCTTTAACTGCGACTCCTTCCACATTTCCATCACAAACTCTCCATGAGTACTTCGCGGGGGGTGCTTTTTGGATCCAATGGATCAGCACGAAAACGAAGTGTAGGACGTTTCTTACAAAGTGTTCTGGAATATTTCGCTCTTGGAACATGGTGTTATTTTCAAAAAAAGATATTAGTGCTCGCGGTTTTTATATTGGGGATAGCATCTAAACGAAAAGTGATACTCAGGGCTTACACGTTTGAGAATGCGTTGAGATCTTGTTTGCGCGAGCTTAGTGCTAATACCATTACAAACCACCGGTGTTTAATCGCAGAGGATTGCGCGAAACTGCGGCTATCCGTTCGATGGAGTGCCTCATGACTGCCAGCACTGAGAAGTTCACCCGACAGACCTTGCTTGATGTCCAGCCGGTTACGGCCAATCTGTTCACGCTGCGTACCACCCGGGATGCCGGGTTCAGGTTTCGTGCGGGCCAGTTCGCCCGACTCGGGGTGACCAAGGCAGATGGCAGCACGGTGTGGCGGGCCTATTCGATGGTGTCGTCGCCGTTCGATGAGTTTCTCGAGTTCTTTTCCATCGTAGTCCCCGGAGGCGAATTCACCAGCGAGCTCAGCCGACTGCAGGTGGGCGACACCTTGCTGGTGGAGCGTCAGGCCTTTGGTTATCTGACCCTGGATCGTTTCATTGATGGCCGCGACCTGTGGATGTTATCGACGGGCACCGGGGTGGCGCCGTTTCTATCGATTCTGCAGGACTTCGAGGTCTGGGAAAAATTTGAGCGCATCATTCTCGTCTACAGCGTGCGCGAGGCGCGGGAGCTGGCTTATCAATCGTTGATTGCCGAACTGACGCAACGGGATTATCTGCAAGAGCACGCGCACAAATTGCAGTTCATCGCGACGGTAACGCGTGAGGAGCATCCCGGTGCGCTGAATGGGCGTATCACCCAACTGATCGAAAGCGGTGAGCTGGAGCGCAAGGCCGGTGTAGAGCTTTCGCCCGAGCATTCACGGGTCATGCTGTGCGGCAATCCGCAAATGATCGACGACACCCGCGCCCTGCTCAAACAGCGCCGTATGAGCCTGAGCCTGACCCGCAGGCCCGGCCAGGTAGCGGTGGAAAACTACTGGTAAAAAAAACGGCACCTCGCAGGTGCCGTTTTGTTTTGCGCCGCCTGTTCAGGGGCGGTTGTTCTGCGCCTTGAGCAAGTCGCGGATCTCGCCCAGCAGTTCCTCTTCTTTGGTCGGAACCGGCGGCAGAGTAGGGGCCACGGCCTCTTCACGCTTCAGGCGGTTGATGGCTTTGACACCCATGAAAATCGCGAAGGCGACGATCACGAAGTCCAGAATCGTCTGGAGAAACTTACCGTACGCCATGACGACCGCAGGGGTGCTGCCCTCGGCAGCTTTCAGCGTAATCGCCAGGTCACTGAAGTCCACACCTCCGATCAGCAGGCCGATTGGCGGCATGATGACGTCGCCGACAAACGACGAAACAATCTTGCCGAAGGCCGCACCGATGATGATACCGACGGCCATGTCGACCACATTGCCTTTGACCGCGAAGGCCTTGAACTCACTTAGCACGCCCATAGGTTATTTCCTTGTTACAGATGAGGTTGGTGTACGCAGTGTAAATCAGCAAAACGCGTCCTGCGCGAAACACCTTCTTACAATGCCCGTTTTTATCGACACATTAATCGGTAAATAGTTTGCAAAGTGCCACTAATCGCGCGCGAAATACGCCTTAACTCGCTGATCAGGAAGCTATTTTTCTTAATGGTGAAGTTGTGAAGATTCTATTTATGTTCCAGCGCCACGCCCTCTAGCCTCTGGTTGGCGCACCTGGATGCGCCCAAAAAAACCAGAGGAACCTGATATGACTTCATCGCTTGGCTTAGGGGCTTTTCCCCATCGCCGTACCCTCGGGGTACTCACCGCCAGCCTGCTGACGTTGTCCGTGAATGCCGCGCCGCTGACGCGCGATAACGGCGCAGCGGTCGGTGACAACCAGAACTCGCAAACCGCCGGCGCCAATGGCCCGGTGCTGCTGCAGGATGTGCAACTGATCCAGAAGCTGCAGCGTTTCGATCGTGAACGCATTCCAGAGCGCGTGGTGCATGCCCGCGGTACCGGTGCGCATGGCACCTTCACCGTGACCAACGATCTCAGCGACTTGAGCAAGGCCAAGGTATTTGCCGCCGGCCAGGCGACGCCGGTCTTCGTACGGTTTTCCGCCGTGGTGCATGGCAACCATTCCCCGGAAACCCTGCGTGATCCCCGTGGCTTTGCCACCAAGTTCTACACCGCCGATGGCAATTGGGATCTGGTTGGGAATAACTTTCCGACCTTTTTCATCCGTGATGCAATAAAGTTTCCGGATATGGTGCATGCCTTTAAACCAAATCCGCGGACTAACCTTGACGACGATTCACGTCGCTTCGATTTCTTTTCCCATGTGCCGGAAGCCACGCGAACGCTCACCGAGTTGTATTCCAACTCTGGAACGCCTGCAAGTTATCGAGAAATGGATGGTAATGGCGTACACGCCTATAAGTTGGTTAACGCCAAAGGTGAAGTTCACTACGTGAAGTTTCACTGGAAAAGTTTGCAGGGCATCAAAAACCTCACGCCTGAAGAAGTAAGCAAAGTGCAGGGTCAAGACTACAGTCACATGACCAATGACCTTGTTACGCATATCAATAAAGGTGATTTCCCGAAATGGGACTTGTACATTCAAGTGCTGAAACCACAAGATTTGTCCAAGTTTGATTTCGATCCATTGGACGCGACCAAGATCTGGCCAGGTATCCCTGAGCGAAAAGTTGGACAAATGGTCTTGAACCGAAACCCGGCAAACGTATTCCAGGAAACCGAACAAGTGGCCATGGCGCCGGCTAATGTGGTGCCGGGGATCGAGCCTTCGGAAGATCGTTTGTTGCAAGGCCGAGTGTTCTCTTACGCCGACACGCAAATGTATCGCTTGGGCGCCAACGCGCTGCAACTGCCGATCAATGCACCGAAGGTGGCGGTGAATAACGGCAACCAGGATGGCGCAATGAACATCGGCGCGAGCAACTCCGGGGTCAATTATCAGCCGAGCCGTTTGCAACCGCGTGAAGAAACAAACAGTGCGCTTTACAGTCAATCGGCGCTGTCTGGCAATACTCAGCAGGCGAAAATTACGCGGGAGCAAAACTTCAGGCAGGCCGGTGATCTGTATCGCTCCTTCAGCCAGAAGGAACGTCGTGACCTGATCGACAGCTTCGGCGGTTCGCTGGCGACCACTGACGAGGAGAGCAAGCACATCATCCTGTCCTTCCTTTATAGGGCTGATCCGGAATACGGCAGCGGTGTGACAGCGGTGGCCAAGGGTGACCTGAGCCGGGTCAAGGCGTTGGCGGCGAAATTGGTCGACTGATCCCGACGCTATGCCATGCGGGGCCTGAATCAGGCCCCGTTCTGTTCCAGGAGGTGATTTATGCGTGTTGTTGTTTTCTTGCTGCTCGGCTGCCTGTCCATTGTGGCGCTGGCCGAACAGAACCCCGAGGCAATCAAGGCCCAGTTGCAGGACTACTATTTCGACGCCGCCCGGCGCGGCGACGTGCCGATGCTCGAGACTTTCATCGACGCTGGTTACTCCCTCGATACACGTGACGCTAAGGGTTACACCGCATTGATTCTGGCGGCTTATCACGGCCAGGCGCCGGCGGTGGAGCGTTTGCTCGCGGCCGGCGCCGATGCCTGTGCGCAGGATCAACACGGCAATACCGCGCTGATGGGGGCGATCTTCAAAGGTGAGTTGCAAATCGCCCGACGCCTGATGGCCACTGATTGCAGCCCTGATCAACGTAATGGTGCCGGACAGACGGCCGCCATGTACGCCGGGTTGTTCCAGCGCCTGGAATTGCTCGATGCGCTGCAAGCCAAGGGCGCGGACCTGCATGCCGAGGATCCGCTGGGCAACAGCGCCACACGTCTGGCCAGCGGGGAAATCCGTACCGCTGCGCCGCGCTGATCGACGGCAGCTGCGTTATCATCGCGGTTTTTGCCGGGGGATCGAGATGGCCAAGGCCAAGCGCATGTACGGCTGCACCGAGTGTGGCGCAACGTTTCCCAAGTGGGCCGGCCAGTGTGGTGAATGTGGCGCCTGGAACACCCTGACCGAAACCATGATCGAAAGCGGCGGCGCTACAGCCCCGACCGGTCGTACCGGCTGGACCGGGCAACAGGCGCAGATCAAGACCCTGGCCGAAGTCAGCATCGAAGAGATTCCGCGCTTCTCCACCGCTTCCAGTGAACTGGATCGCGTGCTCGGCGGCGGTCTGGTCGACGGTTCGGTGGTGTTGATCGGCGGCGATCCAGGTATCGGCAAGTCGACAATCCTGCTGCAAACTCTGTGCAACCTCGCCAAGAGCATGCCGGCGCTGTACGTCACCGGCGAAGAATCGCAGCAACAAGTGGCCATGCGCGCCCGCCGTCTCGGCTTGCCGCAGGATCAACTGCGAGTGATGACCGAAACCTGCATCGAAACCATCATCGCCACCGCCCGGCAGGAAAAGCCCAAGGTGATGGTGATCGATTCGATCCAGACGATCTTCACCGAACAACTGCAATCGGCGCCCGGCGGCGTCTCTCAGGTGCGTGAAAGTGCGGCGCTGCTGGTGCGTTACGCCAAGCAGAGCGGCACGGCGATTTTCCTCGTCGGTCATGTGACCAAGGAAGGCGCGCTCGCCGGTCCCCGGGTGCTCGAACACATGGTCGACACCGTGCTGTATTTCGAAGGCGAATCCGATGGGCGTCTGCGTCTGTTGCGCGCGGTGAAAAACCGTTTTGGCGCGGTCAACGAGCTGGGTGTGTTCGGCATGACCGACAAGGGCCTTAAGGAAGTCTCCAACCCTTCGGCGATTTTCCTCACCCGCGCGCAGGAAGAAGTCCCGGGCAGTGTGGTCATGGCAACCTGGGAAGGTACGCGGCCGATGCTGGTTGAAGTGCAGGCGTTGGTCGATGACAGCCATTTGGCCAATCCACGTCGGGTCACCTTGGGCCTGGATCAGAACCGCTTGGCGATGTTGCTCGCGGTGTTGCATCGCCATGGCGGGATTCCGACCCACGATCAGGACGTGTTCCTCAACGTGGTCGGTGGGGTGAAGGTGCTGGAAACGGCATCTGACCTGGCGCTGATGGCCGCCGTCATGTCGAGCTTGCGCAACCGGCCATTGCCACATGACCTGCTGGTGTTTGGTGAGGTCGGTTTGTCTGGTGAAGTGCGTCCGGTGCCAAGTGGCCAGGAGCGCCTGAAGGAAGCCGCCAAGCACGGCTTCAAGCGCGCGATCGTGCCCAAGGGCAATGCGCCAAAGGAGTCACCGCCAGGCTTGCAGATTATCGCCGTGACCCGCCTCGAACAGGCCCTCGACGCCCTCTTCGAATAACCAGAGATTCCCTGTAGGAGCTGCCGCAGGCTGCGATTTTTTGATCTTCAAACCAAAGTCAAAAGATCGCAGCCTGCGGCAGCTCCTACAGGGGCAACGTTCAGATTTCGATCAGGGCGCCCAGTTCGCGTTCCAATTCGGCTTCGTCAGCCAGATTCAGCTCAATCAACCGCCGCAAGCGCTGGATCGATTCCAGGCTGATGTGTCGGCAGACAAACCCCAACTGGCCGTTCTCCTCATGTGCCAGATGCACATCCATCTCGATATCGACGTCATCGCTCAGATGAATGTCGACGAAAAAATCCTTCTGCGCATCGCCCAGCCACGGTTCCGGCCGTTCGATCAGCAACCCTTTGAGTGACAGGTCGATCAGCTTGACCGGCCAGATGTACTCGCCCTGACTCAGCTCGGTTCTGGCATCGAACGCAATACGTTTGAAGCGACGACGATTGGCTGGGTGCTCGCTCATGGCGCAATCCTCCGAAGGTTCGCTGACTATAGACCCGCATTGTTCAAGCGTGCCAGCGCAGACGGGCCACTCAGACCAATGTCGGGGTATGGTCTTTGCCGCCAGTAGCGCTAAACTCGGGGTGGCTGTCTTTCTTGTCCACCCTGGCTGGAATAATAAAATGAAAAATAATAATAGCCTGCTACGCCACTTACCCTGGCTATTGCTGGCAATCGTAGGAGCGTGCGCCCTGGGCGTAGTGGCATTGCGCCGCGGCGAGGCGATCAACGCCTTGTGGATCGTGGTCGCTGCTGTGGCCATCTATCTGGTTGCGTACCGTTACTACAGTCTGTTCATCGCTAACAATGTGATGCAACTCGATGCGCGTCGGGCCACCCCCGCCGTGATCAACAACGATGGTCTGGACTACGTGCCGACCAACAAACACATTCTTTTCGGTCACCACTTTGCAGCGATTGCCGGCGCAGGACCTCTGGTCGGCCCGGTGCTGGCGGCGCAGATGGGCTACTTGCCCGGCACGCTGTGGCTGATTGCCGGGGTGGTGCTGGCGGGCGCGGTGCAGGACTTCATGGTGCTGTTCATGTCGACCCGGCGCAACGGCCGTTCCCTGGGTGACATGGTGCGAGAAGAAATGGGCCGTATTCCCGGCACCATCGCCCTGTTCGGCTGCTTCCTGATCATGATCATCATCCTCGCGGTGCTGGCGCTGATCGTGGTCAAGGCGCTGGCGGAGAGCCCGTGGGGCATCTTCACCGTGATGGCGACCATCCCGATCGCGATGTTCATGGGCATCTACATGCGCTACATCCGCCCGGGCCGCATCGGCGAGATCTCCGTGGTCGGCGTGTTGCTGCTGCTCGGTTCGATCTGGCTCGGTGGGCAGATTGCCGCTGATCCGGTATGGGCCAAAGCGTTCACCTTCACCGGCGTGCAGATTACCTGGATGCTGGTCGGTTACGGCTTCGTCGCGGCATCGTTGCCGGTCTGGCTGATTCTCGCACCGCGTGACTACCTCTCCACGTTCCTCAAGATCGGCACCATCATCGCTCTGGCGATCGGCATTCTGGTGACCATGCCCGAGCTGAAAATGCCCGCGCTGACCCAGTTCGTCGACGGCACTGGCCCTGTGTGGAAAGGCGGTCTGTTCCCGTTCCTGTTCATCACCATCGCTTGCGGTGCGGTGTCCGGCTTCCACGCGCTGATTTCTTCGGGCACCACGCCGAAGCTGCTGGATAACGAAACCAACGCCCGTTACATCGGTTACGGCGGCATGCTGATGGAGTCGTTCGTCGCCATCATGGCCATGGTCGCCGCGTCGGTGATCGAGCCTGGCGTGTACTTCGCCATGAATAGCCCGGCCGCCGTGGTCGGCAGTGATGTTGCTTCGGTTGCGCAAGTGGTCTCCAGCTGGGGCTTTGCGATTACGCCGGAAGCGCTGCAAGCCGTCGCGCACGACATCGGTGAAACCACCATCCTGGCCCGTGCCGGCGGTGCGCCGACCCTGGCAGTCGGTATCGCGCAGATTCTGCACAGTGTCCTGCCGGGTGAAAACACCATGGCGTTCTGGTACCACTTCGCGATCCTGTTCGAAGCGCTGTTCATTCTGACCGCAGTCGACGCCGGTACCCGTGCCGGTCGTTTCATGCTGCAGGATCTGCTCGGCTCTTTCGTCCCGGCACTGCGACGTACCGAATCGTGGACCGCCAACCTGATCGCCACAGCCGGTTGTGTGGCGATGTGGGGCTGGTTGCTCTACCAAGGCGTGATCGATCCACTGGGCGGCATCAACACCCTGTGGCCACTGTTCGGTATCTCCAACCAAATGCTGGCCGGTATCGCGTTGATGCTCGGCACTGTGGTCCTGATCAAAATGAAGCGCCAGCGCTACATTTGGGTCACCCTGTTGCCAGCGGCCTGGCTGCTGATCTGCACCACGACTGCAGGCTTCATCAAGCTGTTCGATGCCAACCCGGCGATCGGTTTCCTGTCGCTGGCGAAGAAATACAGCGACGCGCTGGCCAACGGTCAGATTCTCGCCCCGGCGAAGAGTATCGATCAGATGCAGCACGTGATCTTCAACGCCTATACCAACGCAACGCTCACCGCGCTGTTCCTGTTCGTGGTCTTCAGTATCCTGTTCTATGCGCTCAAGGTCGGCATCGCCGCCTGGGGCAAAAAAGAGCGTACGGATAAAGAATCGCCATTCCAGGCCCTGCCGGACGCGTAACCAGAGGATTGCACCATGTTCAATGACCTGAGTCGCCTCGGTAAATACCTCGGTCAGGCTGCGCGCCTGATGGTCGGCATGCCCGACTACGACACCTACGTCGAGCATATGCAAACCAAGCACCCGGACAAACCGGTGATGAGCTACGAGATGTTCTTCCGCGAACGTCAGGAAGCGCGTTACGGTGGCAAGGGTGGGCCGAAGTGCTGTTGAGCTGACAGCCTGCGGTTGATGCAATCCCCTGTGGGAGCGAGCCTGCTCGCGAATACGGAGTGTCAGTTGATGAATGATTTGACTGACACACCGCTTTCGCGAGCAGGCTCGCTCCCACAGTTGTTTTTGTGTTGTTCATTCATTTTGTGAAGGGGATCTGTTTTGTCTTCTCCCATACCTGTAACGGTACTCAGCGGTTTCCTCGGTGCCGGCAAGACCACCTTGCTGCGCCACATTCTGAAAGCCGAGCACGGCCTGAAAATCGCCGTGATCGAAAACGAATTCAGCGATGCCGGCATCGACACTCAGTTGCTCGGCGACGAACCCGTGCAAGTCATGACGCTGGCCAACGGCTGCGTCTGCTGCACCATTCACACCGATCTGACCAAAGCCCTGTACCTGCTGCTCGAGCGTTTGGACAGCGGCGAAATCGCCTTCGATCGCCTGGTGATCGAATGCACCGGGCTGGCCGATCCTGCGCCTGTTGCCCAGACTTTTTTCATCGATGAAGAACTGCGCGAGCGTTACTTGCTCGACGGCATCATCACGCTGGTCGATGCCGCGCACGCGGATGTGCATCTGACCCAGACTATCGCACAGGCGCAGATCGGGTTCGCCGACCGTTTGCTGGTGAGCAAGACCGATCTGGTCGACGAAGCCACCTTCAATGCACTGAGCGAGCGCCTGACGCGGATTAACCGTCGTGCGCCGATCCGTGTGGTTGATCACGGCAACATTGATCTGGCTGAACTGCTGGATGTGCGCGGCTTCAATCTCAATGCCGATCTCGGTGGCGGTTTGAGTCTGCGTCCGGTGACCAAGGCGCCATCGATTGATCGCATTTCCAGCCTGGTGCTGCGCACCGATCAGCCGCTGGATATCGATCAGCTCAGTGAATTCATGAACGAGCTGCTGGAAGAGCACGGCAAACAATTGCTGCGCTACAAAGGCGTGCTGAGCATTGCCGGCGAAGATCGGCGGTTGGTGTTTCAGGGCGTGCTGAAACTCTATGGCTTCGACTGGGACACCGAATGGGCCGAGAGTGAAGCGCGGGAAAGCGTGATTGTGTTTATCGCCGATGATTTGCCGGAAGAGAAAATTCGGGCGGGGTTTGCGCGGGTGACGGCGGGTTGATGTTTCCGTAGCGTCAATGATGACGCCATCGCGAGCAGGCTCACTCCTACATTTGAAATGCGTTGAGCCTGCTCGCGATAGCAATCTAACCGACAGCACAATGCCCAAGGTCTGAACCCAGCAGTGTCTGCTCAAGATGATCCAAATGCCGAGTCATCAGCATCCCGGCCCTGGAAGCATCGCCTTGTTCCACCGCTTCAACCAACGCCAAATGCTCCCGCCAAGCGCAACAGCTGTGCGTAGAACCCTCACACCGCGCAATCGCCAACGACGTGAGTGGGACCAGACTGCCGAGAAAATGCGCCAACGGTGAATTCCCCGCCATCTGCGCCAACGTCAGATGAAATTCCCCGGACAAGCGAATCGCCGCCCCACGTCGATCCTGCTCAACCGCCAGCCGCTCACGCTCAATCAACCCACGCAAGCGTTGCAAGCCATCAGCCTGCGGACGCTGACAAGCCAGGCGCACCAACGTGCTTTCAGTCAGTCGCCGCGCATGCAAGGTCTGCCGGGTCTGCTCGCGATCCGGCGCCGCCACGCGCGGACGATGATTTGCGCGCAGCACAATGACTTGCTCATGGGATAACTGCGTCAGCACCCGCCGCACATCGGCGCGGCTGACGTTGAACATGTCTTTCAGACTGTCTTCGGTGAAGCGGCTGTCGGCATCGATGCGCTGTTCGAGAATGGCATCGAACAGTCGCGGATACAGATCCTCCACCGCTGCGCGCGGACGGGAGAAGGGCAGAGGCGTCGTGGTCTGGCGAGTGTGCGACGCTGCGGCAAAACTGTTCATGGCCTGTCTCCAATAGGAATCAGCGACTCAGGTTGTCATCCGGAATATTCAGCTCGATGCCCATACGCTGACCTTCGCGCAAAATGTGTCGACGCATTTCGGCGCTGGCCTGGGCGCTGTTCTTGCTGCGGATTGCACGCACCACGGCTTCGTTTTCTTCGAGGCGTTCGGCTAGGTGCTCAGGCGAGTTGCGCAATACTTCGGCACTTTGCTTGAGGGCGTTGCTGGTCTGCTGCACGACGCTCTGGAAGATCGGGTTCGAGGTGAGGGTGAACAGCTCCTCGTGAAACGCGATGTAGGCACTGACCCCGGCTTCGCTGTCGCCGGCTTCGAGGGCCTCGCGCATGTCCATCAGGGTCAGGCGCAACTGGCCGACTTCCTTGCTGCTGATCGACTGCGCGACCAGACCGACGATGAATGGCTCCAGGGTGTAACGCAGTTGCAGCACGTCCTCGAGGCTGGCACCGGCGACTGCGCTGTCGTGGCTTTGGCTGTCGCTGAGTTGTGCATCGAGGACGACTACGCCTTTGCCCGGCATCGAACGGACGAGGCCGAGGGTTTCCAGGACGATCACGGCTTCACGCAGGCTCGGGCGGCTGATGCCCAGTTGTTCGGCGAGCTCGCGCTGGCCCGGTAACATGTCGCCGGAGCGCCATTGGCCACGGGCGAGGGCGGCGCGGAGTTTTTCTACGACTGAGTTGACGACGGTTGATGTGGTGATCACTGGTCTTGCTCCGTGAGCCCGTTGGGTGCGCCGCAAGCAAGATCAAAAGATCGCAGCCTGCGGCAGCTCCTACGGGGTTGAAATCAGAACTCCTGCTGGTGCGCCGGAGTTGCTGGTTTACGCGGTTGAAAGGTGTAGCCCTGCTGACCGCTGAGTACTTTGTTGGCGCGTTGTACGTCGATGTCTTTTTCCCAACGGGCGATGGCGACGGTGGCGACGCAGTTGCCGATGAGGTTGGTCAGTGCCCGACCGATCCCCATGAACCAGTCCACGGCCAGCACCAACACCAGACCGACCACCGGAATCGCCGGAATGGCGGTCAGCGTCGCCGCGAGGATCACCAGCGCTGAGCCGGGAATGCCGTGGGCGCCTTTGGAGGTGATCAGCGACACCAGCAGAATCGTCAGCAAATCGGTCATCGCCAGCGGCGTGCCGGTGGCGTTGGCGATGAACACGATGGCGAGGGTCAGGTAGATCGAAAAGCCGTCGAGGTTGAACGAGTAACCGGTGGGGATCACCAGGCCCACGGTCGAGCTGCCGATACCGAGGTGTTCAAGCTTGCGCATGATCTGCGGCAGTACCGCGTCGGACGATGCCGTGCCCATGACGATCAGCAATTCTTCCCGCAGGTACTTGAGCAGAGGCCATAGGCGCAGGCCGGACGCACGCATCACCAGACCGAGAATCACGCCGACGAAAGCCATACAGGTCAGGTAGAACAAACCGACCAGACTGCCCAGGTGCTGCAGCGAATCGAGGCCATACTTGCTGGTGGTGAAGGCGATGGCGCCGAATACGCCGATCGGCGCCAGGCGGACGATCATGCCCATGATGCGGAAGATCACGTGGCTCAGTTCGTTGATCAGTCGGGAGATCCCGGAAGCCGCTTCACCGACCAGATTCAACGCGCTGCCGAACAGCACCGAGAACAACAGCACTTGCAGGATGTTGTTGTCGGCGAAGGCGCCGATCACCGAGGTCGGGATCAGGTCCATGAGGAATTGCGTGGTGGTGTGCATGTGCTGGCCGCGTTCGGCGAGATCGCCCATGTCGGCGGTGGACAGCTGCTCCAGATGAATATTCGCGCCGCTGCCGATGCCGGTGCTGAAAGCAAAAACGAGGCCGATGACCAAGGCGATGGTGGTCAGTACTTCGAAGTAGATGACTGATTTAAGGCCGATGCGCCCGACCTTCTTCAGGTCGCCCGCGCCGCTGATGCCGCTGACCACCACGCAGAACACGATGAGGCCGATGAGCATCTTGATCAGTTTGATGAAGCCGTCGCCGAGCGGTTTCAGCTGGGCGGAGTATTCAGGAAGGGTCAGCCCGCAGACGATGCCGAGCATCAGTCCGAGAACCACTTGGAGGAAGATTGAACGCGAGCACCATCTGAGCATGGGAGGAATCCTGGTCGGTGTCCTGACTGCCGTGCGCGTGGCGCATCAGATTCAGGACTTAATTATTGTGGTCTTACCGGTATGTCCAGTGCAGGCGCAGTCTACGCTCGGGTTTTTCCGGAATACAAGAGGAAAACACAAAATTGGCATGACCGGTCAGACCAGTGGTGCTGCGCTCAGTGATTGCGGGAACGACGTCCGCAAATACAGAAGCCCGGCCATGCTCGCCGGGCTGTTTTGGTGCTGAGGCTCCTTGTGTGAATCTGCTCAGTAGGGCACGTTGCGCTGCAGGATATTCAGCTTGAAGTCCAGAACACCTGCACTGCGATTCGAGTTGGTGCGCACGAACGTGCCCACTTTCGGATCGTATTTACTGCGACTTTGCCCTGCACAGAGCAGAGCACCGCCTCGGGTCTGTATTCTGACGGTGGGGTTATCCGTGTCGATCTCATCGAGGGTGATGATGTTGCCTTTGGCGTTCAGCAAGTTGAACGTGGTCTGATCTCCATCTTCGGTTGAATAAGAATTCAGGAAGTCTTTTTCTTCACGACTGATGGTTCTGTAGTAATACTCGCCAGGCGTGAAAATGTAGAGGGTGTAATAGTCGTCTAGGCACCGGAAATAAAAGGTCAAGGCATCGGGAGCGACATTGGGCTTTAGAAAAAGATAGTTTGAAACATCTATCTGATGCGAAAAGGTAAAGGCCTCGTAGTCCGGACGTGGTGTGCTGATTGCTCTGCCATAGGTCAACTTTGGAAAGTGTGGATAACCAAAGCGAGTGCTCATGGTTGCAGTAAAGGATTTTTCCTGGTCGGTGCTCATGAGTGTTTTCTTTTTTAATGAGAATAGATAAATCGCTCGGCCACAAGTGGGCGCAAGCATTCAAATGCTTGTGTGGTCAGATTTCATCTGGATCACTGAGGAACGATGCGTTGCGCTCAATGATTCGCAGTGTGAACGGGATGCCGTCGTTATCAGTCCCGGCCAGGTAGCTGTTTTGATGGATGCTTCGGTAAAAAAGCCCCCCGAAAAGGATCTATCAATGCGCAGGATCGGTGTTTCATATAGCTCCCCGAGAATATCAAGGTAATGGCGGTCAAGTTCCAGTGTTGCTATAAAGGATTTCTGCCTGTTGGTGCTCATGAACTCTTCCTTGAATTCTGAATGATAGGGTTTTTAGAGTTTGTTAAAAGTCTTGTCTATGAATTTTTAGTTGTTGTTGGGGTGTATGTTTGTACCGGCCAAACACTAGCAGCTAAGTTTTGTGGGTGGGGGTGTTTTTATTTAAGTTATTGTTTCAATTTTCAAACGCAGAAAATGATCAGCCCAGAAGATGGGATCAATATCGCTTTCCTGCAGACGAAAAAAAACCGGCCAATCACTTGGCCGGTTTTTCATGCTGCGGATTAAACGTCGCTATTAAGCGCCGTACACCGGCAGTTTCTTGCAGATGGCTTTGACTTTCTCACGAACGGCGTCGATCACCGCTTCGTTGTTCAGGTCAGCCAGGATGTCGCAGATCCAGCCGGCCAGCTCTTTGCACTCGGCTTGCTTGAAACCACGAGTGGTCACAGCCGGAGTACCGAAGCGCAGGCCGGAAGTGACGAACGGCGAGCGTGGATCGTTTGGCACGGAGTTCTTGTTCACGGTGATGAAAGCTTTGCCCAGAGCGGCGTCGGCGTCTTTACCGGAGATGTCCTGCTTGATCAGCGACAGCAGGAACAAGTGGTTCTTGGTACCGCCGGAGACCACGTCGAAACCGCGTTCGATGAACACTTCGGCCATGGCCTGGGCGTTCAGCACCACTTGTTCCTGGTAGGCCTTGAACTCTGGCTGCAGCGCTTCCTTGAAGCAGATCGCCTTGGCGGCGATTACGTGCTCCAGCGGGCCACCCTGGGCGCCCGGGAATACTGCGGAGTTGAGCTTCTTCTCGATGTCGGCGTTGGCGCGAGCCAGGATCAGGCCGCCACGTGGACCGCGCAGGGTCTTGTGCGTGGTGGTGGTCACGACGTCAGCGAAAGGCACCGGGTTCGGGTAGACGCCAGCGGCGACCAGACCGGCCACGTGAGCCATGTCGACGAACAGGTAAGCGCCAACCTTGTCAGCGATTTCGCGGAAACGCGGGAAGTCCAGAATCTGCGAGTAGGCAGAGAAACCGGCCACGATCATTTTCGGCTTGTGCTCAACCGCCAGACGCTCGACTTCGTCGTAGTCGATCAGGCCATTGGCGTCGATACCGTACTGCACGGCGTTGTACAGCTTGCCCGAGGAGGAAACGCTGGCGCCGTGGGTCAGGTGACCGCCGTGGGCCAGGCTCATGCCCAGAATGGTGTCGCCACCTTGCAGCAGGGCCAGGTAGACAGCGGCGTTGGCTTGCGAACCGGCGTGCGGCTGAACGTTGGCGTAATCGGCGCCGAACAGCTCTTTGGCGCGGTCGATGGCCAGTTGCTCAACGATGTCGACGTACTCGCAACCACCGTAGTAACGCTTGCCTGGGTAGCCTTCAGCGTACTTGTTGGTCAGGACCGAGCCTTGAGCTTCCATCACCGCTGGGCTGGTGTAGTTTTCCGAAGCGATCAGCTCAATGTGTTCTTCCTGGCGCTGAGCTTCTTGCTCCATGGCGGCAAAAAGGTCGGCGTCGTACTTGGCAATAGTCAAATCACGGCTGAACATGGCGGTCCTCAAGGATCGGGGGCAGAAAAGGGGGGCATTCTAACCCAACGGGTTTTGGATGGCATATGAAACGACATCATGTCGCAGACAAGTGGCGTTCATGACAGATGTGCGGTGCTTTTGCTGGCCTGAAAAGATCGCAGCCTTCGGCAGCTCCTACATTATCCGAGGCGCACACAAATACCGTGACCGACATCAATCCCGGTAGGAGCTGCCGAAGGCTGCGATCTTTTCTTCAGTCGAACATGAACAGCGCGTCATTGCTGAACTGCGCCTCAAACCGGCTCGCCGGCATCGGCCGCCCGAACAGATAGCCCTGAACCTCATCGCACCCATGCTCACGCAAGAAGTCCAGTTGTTCATGGGTTTCCACACCTTCGGCGATTACCGCCAGATTCAGGCTGTGCGCCATGGCGATGATCGCTCGGGCGATCTGTGCGTCCTGCTCACCCGACGGCAAGCCATCGACGAATGTGCGGTCGATCTTCAGCACATCGATCGGGAATTGCTTGAGGTAGTTCAGCGATGAATAACCGGTGCCGAAGTCATCGACCGCAATGCTCAGGCCAAGGTTTTTCAAGCCGGCGAGAATCTGCATCGCCTCGCTGACTTCACGCATCAGGATACTTTCGGTCAGCTCCAATTCCAGGCACGCCGGCGGCAGGCCGGTTTCGCGCAGGATCGTGGCGATCCGCGTGCCGAGCTGGCCATCGGAGAACTGCCGGGCGGAAATGTTCACCGACACCTTCGGCACGCGCACGCGGTTCTGGTGCCAGGTCTTCAACTGGCGACACGCCTCGCTGATTACCCAGTCGCCGACGTCGACCACCAGCCCGAGTTCTTCCAGTACCGGAATGAAATCCCCCGGTGGCACCAGCCCGCGACGCGGATGACGCCAGCGCAACAGCGCTTCGGCACCGGTCAGGCGTTTGCCGTCGCCACTGAATTGCGGTTGGTAATACAAGACGAATTCGTCTTGTTCCAAGGCGTGGCGCAAATCGCTTTCCAGCTCCAGGCGTTCCAGCGCACTGGCGTTCATGTCGGCCTGATAGAACTGGAAATTGTTCTTGCCGCGCTCTTTGGCGTGGTACATCGCGGTGTCGGCGTTCTTCATCAACTGGCTGAGTTCGTTGCCGTCCTGCGGGCTCAGGGCAATGCCGATACTCGCGGTGACGAAAAACTCGCGGCCTTCGAGCACGAACGGTCGCACCAGACTGGCGAGGATCTGCTCGGCGACATGAATCGCCCGGTTCAGCGCCAGCTCGCGGCTGGAACGGTGTTGCAGCAGCAGGGTGAATTCGTCGCCGCCCATGCGCGCCACGGTGTCGTCATCGTCGACGCAGGCCAGCAGGCGCGTGGCCATGTCTTTCAACATGCGGTCGCCGGCAGCGTGGCCGAGGGAGTCGTTGATCGGTTTGAAGCGGTCGAGGTCAAGGAACATCAGCACTACCCACGACTTCTGCCGCTCGGCCGATTGCAGCGCGGTGTGCAGGCGATCCTGGAACAGCGTGCGGTTGGGCAGGTGCGTCAGGGCGTCGTAGTAGGCGAGGCGGTGAATGCGTTGCTCGCTGGCCTTGCGCTCGCTGATGTCGCTGAAGAAGCACACGTAACTGGCCAGGTCGCCCTCGTCATCGAGCACCGCGGTGATGCCGACCCACGCCGGGTAATGCTCGCCGTTACGGCGCTTGAGCCAGACTTCGCCTTCCCAGGTGTTGTGCTGGTGCAGTTGCTTGAGCACGTAACGCAGGTGCGCATCCTGTTGCTCGTCGACGGTGAGCATGTTTGGCAACTGGTCGAGTACTTCGGCCACGGCGTAACCGCTGACCCGGCTGAACGCTTCGTTGGCCTGAACGATGTAACCCGCCGGATCGGTGATCAGGATCGCCGAGGTCGAGTGTTCGAATACTGTCGCTGCCATGCGCAGGTCTTTCTCGGCGCGGCGCTGCTGACTGATGTCGCGACCGACACCGAGCACGCCTTCAAAGCCGCCATGCTCGTCCCAGACCAGCACCAGACGCAGTTCGATCGGGATCTTGCGGCCGTCGGCGCGCAGGCAGTCGAACAGGAACAACTGCGTCTGTACCTGACTGCGCAACAGCGCCAGTTGTTCGGGTTTGTCGAGGGCTTTACTGACGCGATCCATCAGCGTGTAGATGCCGCTCAGTTGCTGCGGGTTGGCGATGGTCGACTGCCAGCCGTTCTGGAAAATCCACTCGGCGTCGTAACCCAGCACGGCTTGCACCGACGGGCTGACGTAGTTCAGCGAAAGCTTGCTGTCGGTGGAGAAAATCACGTCGCTGATGCTTTCGGCGAGCATGCGGTAGCGCTGCTCGCTGTCACGCAGGGATTCGCTGGCCTCGATCTGCTCGGTGATGTCCTTGGCCACGCCGATAATCCGCGTGACCTGATCATGCTTGTCCCGCGCCAGCGCCTGTTCGCGGATATCGAAACGCCGCCACTTGCCGTCGCGATGACGGAAGCGCAGCTGGCATTGCAGCAACTGACTGTAACCGGCGTGACGCTGCATCTGCCGCGAGCGATGGTAGTAATCGGCGTCTTCGGGGTGCAGGAGGATTTCCCAGAAGTACTCGCCCATCTGATGCAGTTCAGTGCGGTTGTAACCGAGCGTCTGGCCGAGGTGGTGGTTGCTGAAAATCATCCGCTGGCTGATCACGTCCTGTACGTAGAGGTGATCCGGCACGGTGCGCACCACGTCCGACCAAAAACCTTCGCGCTCCAGCAGCGACAACTCGATCAGCTTGCGGCTGGTGATGTCGTTGATGCTGAGGATCACCGCTTTATAGTCGTGCTGCTCGGTCGGCAGGCGCAGCACCATCCACAGGTGCTGGTCGCGGCCATTGGTGTCCGGCAGTTTGATTTCCAGCTCCAGTTGATCCTGTTGCTGCAACACGGCATCGAGGACCTGATTACCGATGGCGCACTGGCGGTGTGGATGGCCGTCGATCAGCAGTTGCCAGGCATGCTCGCAGGAATTGACGTTGAGCAGTTGCAACGCCACCTGATTGACCTCGGTGACGCGCAGTTCCTGGAGCAATTGCTGGCGCTGCTGCGGCTGGTCTAGCCAGGCCTTGAGCTGATCGCTGGTCTGGATCTGGGCCTTGTCGAAAACCTGCTTGAGACCGGAAAGATCGAGTACGCAGAGGGCGACGCCAGTGCCTTCGAAAATATCCTGATAACGTCGACGACCTTCATGCAACTGGCGCTGGCGGCGGCGCATGTTCAGCAAGGCAATCACCGGCAGCATCGAGAACGCCAGGCCGAGCAGGCATTTGCCGATGAACGCCGGGAGCAACTCTTCGAGCACGCGTTGACGGTCGAACAGGCCACGCAACTGCCAGTCGCTGCTGCTCAGCGGCACGGTCAGCACCGTGTTGGCGAGATCGTCGGGGGTGAGCACGCCTGGTTTGGCCGAAGGCAGTGCCTCATCGCGGCTGATGATCTGGTGATTGTTGCGGTTTTCCACCAGCCACAGCGGGCGGGCGCCGGTTTCACCCTGCTTGGTCAGCGAGTTGAAAAACGTTGGCGTCAGGCGCAAGGCCCAATAACCGCGCGTGCTGCCGCTGGCCTGATGCAGCAGCAAATGCACCACCGAGCCATCGTCGGCGTTACTGAAATAGTGCGCTTGGGCGCGGCTGCGCCGGACCAGTTCGGTCAGGTAGTCGGCGTCGGCACTGTCGGCCGCGCTGTCGCTGAGGATCCGCCCGGAAGGGCTGAGCAATGCCATGCTGCGCAGATCCGGCAGCGACTGCTGAAGTTTGCGCAACAGTGCCTGCTGTTCGTCGGCGGTTTGCGGTTGCTCGACGATCGGTAGCAGATTGAGGGCGATTTGCGCGTTCAGCGCCATGTTCAGGCTGACCTGCGAGGCGAGATCGGCGGTGTAGTCGATGGTGTACTGGCGCTGATTCTTCTGGGTTTCGCGCAGTTGATCGAGCAGCTGCCAGAACAGCAATGCCAGCAGCAACAGCACCAATGTCGCCAGCGCACCCTTTAATGTTCCGCGCAGGGGCGAGCCGGTCGCCGGATTGGACGCGCTCACAGAAGCTGGCGGAGTGACATTGGACAAGCTGTAATCCTGCGGTCTGGCTGGACTGGCGCGACGTGCACTATAAGCCGGACGCCCAAAGGGCGGCTAGCATGCCTTGAGTTGTGGCGAAGTGCCAGCCCCGCTCGGCTGGACTGCCTTCCGTCATTAAGGTAGCTTTGCCGGTTACGCGGGAGCGTTCCAGCTCCTAGACTCAGACTTTTTCAGCGCGCACGCATTGATAACCATCAAGTGAACGACGCGCATGGTCTGGCCGGGCATCGCCCGCGCTGCAATCATTCATCTGTCACTGACCCAAGGTTCTCCATGGCTCAATACGTCTTCACCATGCATCGGCTGGGCAAAGTTGTTCCGCCGAAGCGGGAAATTCTCAAAAACATTTCGCTGTCCTTCTTCCCCGGCGCCAAGATCGGCGTACTCGGCCTCAACGGTTCGGGTAAGTCCACGCTGCTGAAAATCATGGCTGGCGTCGACACCGAGTTCGAGGGCGAAGCCCGTCCGATGCCGGAACTGAACATCGGTTATCTGCCGCAAGAGCCACAACTTGATCCGACCAAGACCGTGCGTGAAGTGGTCGAGGAAGCGGTCAGCGTGATCAAGAACGCCCAGGCGCGCCTGGACGAGGTCTACGCGGCTTACGCTGAAGAAGATGCCGACTTCGACAAACTGGCTGCTGAACAGGCCAAGCTCGAAGCGATCCTGCAAGCCAGCGACGGTCACAACCTCGATCGTCAACTGGAAGTCGCCGCCGACGCCCTGCGTCTGCCGGCGTGGGACGCCAAGGTCGAATTCCTCTCCGGTGGTGAGAAGCGTCGTGTGGCCCTGTGCCGCCTGCTGCTGTCCGCGCCGGACATGCTGCTGCTCGACGAACCAACCAACCACTTGGACGCCGATTCCGTTGCGTGGCTGGAGCACTTCCTGCACGACTTCCCGGGCACTGTGGTAGCGATCACGCACGACCGTTACTTCCTCGACAACGTCGCCGGCTGGATTCTCGAACTCGACCGCGGCGCGGGCATTCCGTACGAAGGCAACTACTCGGGTTGGCTCGAAGCCAAGTCCGATCGTCTGGCCGCTGAATCCAAGCAGCAGTCGGCGCACGAAAAAGCCATGAAGGAAGAACTGGAGTGGGTGCGCAAAGGCGCGAAAGCCCGCCAGTCGAAATCCAAGGCACGTCTGCAACGCTTCGAAGAAATGCAATCGCAGGAATTCCAGAAGCGCAGCGAAACCAACGAGATCTACATCCCGGCCGGTCCACGTCTGGGCGACAAGGTCATCGAATTCAAGAACGTCACCAAGGGCTACGGCGATCGCGTGCTGATCGACAACCTGTCGTTCTCGATGCCGAAGGGCGCCATCGTCGGCGTGATTGGCGGTAACGGTGCCGGTAAGTCGACCCTGTTCCGCATGCTGATGGGCAAGGAACAACCGGACTCGGGCAGCATCGAAGTCGGCGAAACCGTGCAACTGGCCTGCGTCGATCAGAGCCGCGATGACCTCGATGGCAGCAAGACTGTGTTCCAGCAGATCTCCGACGGTTCCGACCAGATCCGCATCGGCAACTACGAGATCCCGTCGCGCACCTACGTCGGTCGCTTCAACTTCAAGGGCGGCGATCAGCAGAAGTTCGTCAAGGATCTGTCCGGTGGTGAGCGCGGTCGTCTGCACCTCGCGCTGACCCTGAAGGAGGGCGGTAACGTCCTGCTGCTCGACGAACCGTCCAACGACCTCGACGTTGAAACCCTGCGTTCGCTGGAAGAAGCCCTGCTGGACTTCCCGGGCGCCGCGATTGTGATCTCTCACGATCGGTGGTTCCTTGACCGCGTGGCGACACACATCCTCGCGTACGAAGACGACTCGCAAGCGATCTTCTTCGAAGGTAACTACACCGAGTACGAAGCGGATCGCAAAAAGCGTCTCGGCGAAGCGGCTGCCCAGCCACACCGGGTACGTCACAAGAAACTGGCCTGATATCGGGTTGGTTGCATGAAAGAGCGGAGCCTTCGGGCTCCGTTTTTTTTGCCCGGGTTTTTTCAGAGAGACCGTGGAATGACCATCGCGAGCAGGCTCACTCCTACATTTGAAATGCGTTCCCTTGTAGGAGTGAGCCTGCTCGCGATAGCGGTATAACTGTTGGTGCATCAATCAGATTTGATCTCCCCATTCAGGTGCAAATCAGCGCCAAAAACCGGCAGGATTTATATCTTGTGCACCATTTAATTTCATATCTGCGACATTTTGCTCTGTTCCTGTGCGCAATTCGTTTGTTACAGTCCGGCCAAATCTCCTCCAACGACAAAAAATTTGCCGAGACTTTTGCCATGATCGAATCCGTCGAATCCTTCCTTGCCCGACTGAAAACACGCGACCCGGATCAGCCTGAATTTCATCAGGCCGTCGAAGAAGTCCTGCGCAGCCTGTGGCCGTTTCTCGAAGCCAATCCGCACTACCTGACCTCGGGGATTCTGGAGCGCATTTGCGAACCAGAACGCGCGGTGGTGTTTCGCGTGTCGTGGGTCGACGATCAGGGCAAAGTCCAGGTCAATCGCGGTTTCCGCATCCAGATGAACAGCGCCATCGGCCCGTACAAGGGCGGCTTGCGTTTCCATCCGTCGGTGAACATGGGCGTGCTGAAATTCCTCGCCTTCGAACAGACCTTCAAAAACTCCCTGACTTCGTTGCCCATGGGCGGTGGCAAGGGCGGTTCGGACTTCGATCCGAAGGGCAAGAGCGACGCCGAAGTCATGCGTTTCTGCCAGGCGTTCATGAGCGAGTTGTATCGCCACATCGGTGCGGACGTTGACGTCCCGGCCGGAGATATCGGCGTCGGTGCGCGCGAGATCGGTTTCCTCTTCGGCCAGTACAAACGCCTGAGCAACCAGTTCACTAGCGTGCTGACCGGCAAAAGCATGACCTACGGCGGCAGCCTGATTCGCCCGGAAGCCACCGGTTTCGGCTGCGTGTATTTCGCTGAAGAAATGCTCAAGCGTCGCGAGCAGACTGTTGAAGGCAAACGCGTAGCGATCTCCGGCTCCGGCAACGTTGCGCAATACGCTGCGCGCAAGGTCATGGATCTGGGCGGCAAGGTGATCTCGCTGTCCGACTCCGAAGGCACTTTGTATTGCGAAGCGGGTTTGACCGAGGCGCAATGGCTGGCGCTGCTGGAGCTGAAAAACGTCAAGCGTGGACGCATCAGTGAACTGGCAAGCGCATTCGGTCTGGAATTCCGCGCCGGTCAGTTGCCGTGGTCGCTGCCGTGCGACATCGCGCTGCCGTGCGCCACGCAGAACGAACTCGACGCCGAAGCCGCGCACGCGCTGCTGTGCAATGGCGGCGTGTGCGTGGCTGAAGGCGCAAACATGCCGACCACGCTGGCGGCTGTGGATATCTTTATCGAGGCCGGCATTCTTTTCGCGCCGGGCAAAGCGTCCAACGCTGGTGGCGTCGCGGTGAGCGGTCTGGAAATGTCGCAGAACGCCATGCGTCTGCTGTGGACCGCGGGCGAGGTCGACAGCAAGCTGCACGCGATCATGCAGTCGATCCACCATGCTTGCGTGCATTACGGCGAAGAGAACGGCCGGATCAACTACGTCAAAGGCGCGAACATCGCCGGCTTCGTCAAAGTCGCCGATGCCATGTTGGCGCAAGGCGTGGTTTAAGCCGGCTGGATGCGGATCACTTCGATGACTTGATCACCGGCGGGGCGTTGCCACAGCACTTCATCATTGAGCTGGGCACCGAGCAGGGCGCGGCCCAGTGGTGAGCCCCAATTGATCAGGCCCTTGCCCGCATCGGCCTGATCTTCGCCGACCAGTTGCACGCGGCGCTCGGTGTCGTGTTCGTCGGCGTAGGTGACCCAGCTGCCGATCTGCACTTTGTCGGTGGACGTTGCCGGCACCGCCACTTGTGCACTGCTCAGGCGCTGATTGAAATAACGCAGATCCCTTTCCAGATCAGCCAGGCGTTGCTTGTCGGCCTGCTCACCTTTGGCCGTTTGCTCGGCATGCAGGGTTTGCAGTTCGGCGACTTTCGCCTGCAACTGCGCAAGCCCCTGTGGCGTGACGTAATTGGGCTGCGCGCTGACCTGCCGTTCGACCGGCTGATCGGCTTGCGCGGCGGCGTTGTCTTCGTTGACGAATGCGCGGCTCATGCTGTCCTCCTCGTATGAGGTTTGGGCCATGTTCGCAGGCATTTGGTTTCACTGGATGTCTGCAAGCGACCTATGGCGAGCGATAAGCCCGCCCGGCGTCCTGATCTTTCTGTTGCTGCCAGGCGCGCTCGCGTTCGTCCCAGTGTTCGTTGCGATAGTCGTCGCGATCCTTGTTTTCGAGCATCGCCTGACACTGGCGAAAGCCGTCGGTCCAGCCTTCGGCGTATTGCTTGTCCTTGATATAACGCGGCACGTTCTTGCGGAACTCGCCGCTGATTGCCCCGGCGGCCTGACGACCGCTGACGCAACCATCATCGAAACCGTCGGCGAACGCCGGTGGATAACCTTTGGCGATCAAGTCTTCGTGAGTCGACTGGCAACCGCCCAGCAACAACAAAACACCCAGCAATCCCGCACACCGCCACATCGCACTCTCCCGCGCCGGTTCTCGGCTTATGGGGAAAGTCTAGAAGGGGATTCGTTGGTGGGGTGTGAAAGAAAGATCAAAAGATCGCAGCCTGCGGCAGCTCCTGCATGAGCGCGCGATCCCTGTAGGAGCTGCCGCAGGCTGCGATCTTTTAATAGTGATACCACTTCACTTCGAGCATGACTTCCGTTTCCGGCGTGGCGATGTGGCTGAACTCGCGTTGTGCACTCAGGCGCAGGCCAAGATTGCGCGACAATTCCCACTGCTGATTCAGGCTCAGGCTACGGCGCACTTCGCCGTTGAAGAAATAATCACCCTTGGCTTCCAGGCTGAGATTGCCCAGCGGGTTTTTCCACAGCACCCCGGTATTGAAGCCGCCGGCCGGGGACACAAACGCGGCGAAGTCATTGTTGTGCTCGACCCGCACCGTGCCGAGGGCAAAACCCAGCACATCGTCGCCCAACGCCCACGTACCACCGCCGCCACCGTTGACGTGGCTGACCAGTGTTTCGTCATCATGCTTGCCCGGTACCCGCTCCAGGCCACCGGTGACCTGCCATGACAACGGCTGCAGCAGCTCATTGCGCGGTGTCAGCGAACGAATCGTCGCCAGGTCCAGTTGCTGGAACTGCCAGTGATTGCCTTCGTACTGACGCAATTTCATCTGCAGGATTTCGATCTGCGCGCCGAGCGGGAAGCTTTCGGCGTTGTCGTTGAGATCGTGATAAGCCATGCGCAAACCATACTCACCGAACGCACGATCGCCACGGGTGCCGAGTCCGGCCTGCCAGGTGCGTGATTCGTGGCCATCTTCGGGCAGGCCCGGTTGCGGAATTGCCAGCTCGGGTGCCGGGTTCTTGTTGATCGCCCGCAACAGTTCGAAACTGCGCTGCGCCCGCTGCGGATCACGCTCCTGACCATTGGCGCGGTAGCGCTCCAGACGATACGCAGCGTCGATGATCAACGCCTGGCGATCGCGCGGCAGGGCTTTGAACGCCGGGTCCTGCAATTGCTGTTGATCGGCGCTGACTTTCAGCACCCATTGTTGTTCTTCATCGCTGAGCGGCTCGGCGCGGCTGAGCAGCTCACGCTCGCGGGACGGGCGGTATTCGATACTTTCCACCAGCCCGGCTTCTTTCACTGCTTTGACGGTGTCGGTGGGAATCGCGGTCAGCGGGAATTGTTCGGTCAGGCGCAGGCTCGGCCGAGCCACTTGCAGCAACTCGAGCAAACGGTAAGAGCAGTTTTCATCAAAGAAGAAATAGTCGAACTGGATCTGCTTCAGCTCCCACACATGTTCGACCATGCGTGCGGTTTCTTCCTGGGTCAGATTGAGTCGGTATTCCCAAAGGTCGCGGTTTTCCAGGCTGCGGTACTCAGAGAGTTTCTCTTGGTACGGCACCAGTGCGAACAGGCCGGGATAGCCGCCCATCAAGCCTTTCCAGGCGTAAAGAATGCTGTTGTCGGAACCTTCGATGTAGGCGCCGAAGTTGATTGCGTAACTGAGCAGCGAAGTCTTGTCGGCCTGCACGTCGGCCTGATCGATGCGCAGCAGGGTGTGGCCGAACATCGATGACGGGCTGTTCAAATAAGCTGCCGGGAAGATCATCACCGCGCTGTGCGGCGAGACGTCCTTGAACCACTTTTTGTACTCGGCGCACTCGGGTGTCGGCAGATCGCTGAGCTTGAGCTGCGCTTTCAGCCAGCGGGTGCGTGCAGGATAAACGCACTGTGCATGTTGCTCGCCAAGACTGGCCGGGGCGTACAGCGCTTGCACGGTGGCTGCCAGTTCATGGTCGGGATGTTCATTGCCATCGGGGGCGAGAAAGAATTTCTTGTCGCTGACATAGCTGCGCCAGCCGCCGAGCTTGGCGGTTTCGTAGTGACCGAGGGACATCCAGAAGCGGTCGTTGGCCAGTTGCTGCAAACGTTGAGGGTCGATATGTGGCGCGGCGGACAGCGGGGCGCAGACACAGAGCGCCAGCCAGGCAAGGCGTTTGAGCATAAGTGGCAACTTAAGTCGAAAGAAAATAAAACCCGAATCGGGGGTCAACACTCCACCCTGTGGCGACGGGATTTATCCCCGTTGGGCTGCGAAGCGGCCCCAAAACCTGTATCCCCAATGCATCAGATACTCCGTATGCACAGGTTCACGACTGCTTCGCAGCCGAACGGGGATAAATCCCCTCGCCACAAGGTTCTGCGTCACGATGGACTGACGGTATTCAAAACAAAACCCGCTTCCCGAAGGAAGCGGGCAGGGGTCGAGCTTAAGCCTGAGTAGCGTACTTGGCCAGACGAGGATCCGATTTCAGTACGGCCAGGGTGTTGGTATGCACGTCTTCAGCGGTCACGTCAGCCTTGCTGAAGATTTGCTGGAAGTGCTCGTGAGTCACAGCAGCGAAATGCGCGCGATCTTCCGGCGCCACGCCCAGTACCACGGCATAAGTCGTCAGCGCTTCGCCGTTGCCTTTGGCCATGTCTTCGGACAGCTCGTTCATCATGCCATTCATGGCAAACCAGGATTTGCCGCCGTAGGTCAGCGACGCGTTGGTCGAGCAACCGTTGGTGCCGGAAGTCATACCAAACGTAGCGTTACCGGAAGTGCCGTTGGTGGTGGAAGCGAGGAAGTGCGCCGGGGTGCCACGCTGACCTTCGAACAGCATGTTGCCCCAACCGCAATCCGGGCCGCCTGGAGCTTGCGCCATTGCGTTGATGGATACAGCGGTGAAGAGAGTACCGAGAAGAATCCGTTTCATAGCTTTGTTCTCTTTATGTGCATACCAATGGACAGGGTTCTGGCCCCCCAAGCTCTGTACGAGACAGACCCAAACGAAGCCAGTGGGCCGGTATTAGTTCCAGCCGCGCAGTTTGGAGTTTAGGCACGTTCCCGGGGTTCCGTGATTTTTTACAAAAGATTCGCTCATGACCCCGGTTTCCGGGGGCCTGCTGCGTAGCGGGGCGGTTGTCTATGCTTTGTCACATGGCGCGCCTTGCCAGTGGGGCATGGGCAGCGCCAGAATGCCGCTATCTGCCCCGCCTGATTGTTAAGGAAGCCCGATGCCTGATCCTGTTGCTGCCAGCTTGCGTCTCGCGCCCGAAGCGCTGACCCGTCCGTTTTCCGCTGAACAGTTCAGCTTCACTACCACCAATGATCTGGAGCCCTTTCGCGGTGTGCTCGGCCAGGAACGCGCGGTCGAAGCCTTGCAGTTCGGTGTGGCGATGCCACGCCCCGGTTACAACGTCTTCGTCATGGGCGAGCCCGGCACCGGCCGCTTCTCGTTCGTCAAACGCTACCTGAAGGCCGAAGGCAAACGCCTGCAGACCCCGGCGGACTGGGTCTACGTCAACAATTTCGATGAACCGCGCGAGCCGCGTGCGCTGGAACTGCCTTCGGGCACGGCCACCTCGTTCACGGCTGACATCAACGGCTTGATCGACAACCTGCTGGCGACGTTTCCGGCGGTGTTCGAGCATCCGTCCTACCAGCAGAAGAAAAGCGCCATCGACCGCGCCTTCAACCAGCGCTACGACAAGGCCCTCGACATCATCGAACGCCTGGCGCTGGAAAAAGACGTCGCCCTGTACCGCGACAGCAGCAACATTGCCTTCACGCCGATGCTCGATGGCAAGGCGCTGGACGAAGCCGAATTCGCCCAACTGCCGGAAGCCGATCGTGAGCGTTTCCACGAGGACATCTCCGGTCTCGAAGAGCGCTTGAACGAAGAACTCGCCAGCCTGCCGCAGTGGAAGCGCGAATCGAACAATCAGCTGCGTGCGCTCAACGAAGAAACCATTACGCTGGCCCTGCAGCCGCTGCTGTCGCCGTTATCCGAGAAGTACGCGGAAAACGCTGCGGTCTGCGGTTATCTGCAAGCGATGCAGGTGTACCTGCTGAAAACCGTGGTCGAGCAACTGGTCGACGACAGCAAGACCGACGCTGTCGCGCGCAAACTGCTCGAAGAGCAATACGCGCCAAGCCTGGTCGTCGGTCATCCGGCCAGCGGTGGTGCGCCGGTGGTGTTCGAACCGCACCCGACTTACGAAAACCTCTTCGGCCGTATCGAATACACCACCGATCAGGGCGCGCTCTACACCACTTATCGTCAGTTGCGTCCGGGCGCCTTGCACCGCGCCAACGGCGGTTTCCTGATTCTTGAAGCGGAAAAAATGCTCAGCGAGCCGTTCGTGTGGGATGCGCTCAAGCGCGCCCTGCAATCGCGCAAGCTGAAAATGGAATCGCCGCTGGGCGAGATGGGCCGTTTCGCCACTGTAACGCTCAACCCGCAGCACATTCCGTTGCAGGTCAAAGTCATCATCATCGGTGCGCGGCAGCTGTATTACACGCTGCAAGACCTCGATCCGGACTTCCAGGAAATGTTCCGCGTGCTGGTCGACTTCGACGAAGACATCCCGATGGTCGACGAGAGTCTCGAGCAGTTCGCCCAATTGCTGAAAACCCGTACCTCGGAAGAAGGCATGGCACCGCTGACCGCCGATGCGGTGGCGCGTCTGGCCACTTACAGTGCACGACTGGCCGAGCATCAGGGACGTCTGTCGGCGCGTATCGGCGATCTGTTCCAGTTGGTCAGCGAAGCGGACTTCATCCGGCATCTGGCCGGCGATGAAAGAACCGACGCCGGGCACATTGAACGTGCATTGAAAGCCAAAGCCACCCGCACCGGGCGTGTCTCGGCGCGGATTCTCGACGACATGCTCGCCGGGATCATCCTGATCGATACCGATGGCGCCGCAGTCGGCAAGTGCAACGGCCTGACCGTGCTCGAAGTCGGCGACTCGGCGTTCGGTGTGCCGGCGCGGATTTCCGCCACGGTGTACCCGGGCGGCAGCGGTATCGTCGACATCGAGCGTGAGGTCAACCTCGGCCAGCCGATCCACTCCAAAGGCGTGATGATCCTCACCGGGTATCTGGGCAGCCGTTACGCTCAGGAATTCCCGCTGGCGATTTCCGCGAGCATTGCGCTGGAGCAATCCTACGGTTACGTCGATGGCGACAGTGCGTCGCTGGGTGAGGCGTGCACGCTGATTTCGGCGCTGTCGAAAACGCCATTGAAGCAGTGCTTTGCGATCACCGGTTCGATCAACCAGTTCGGCGAAGTGCAGGCGGTGGGCGGGGTCAACGAGAAGATCGAAGGCTTCTTCCGTCTCTGCGAGGCGCGCGGACTGACCGGTGAGCAGGGCGCGATCATTCCGCAGGCCAACGTTGCCACGTTGATGCTGGATGAGAAGGTCCTGGCGGCGGTGCGTGCCGGGCAGTTCCACGTTTACGCGGTGCGTCAGGCTGATGAGGCGTTGAGCTTGCTGGTTGGCGAGCCGGCGGGTGAGCCGAATGCCGACGGTGAATTCCCGGAAGGCAGCATCAACGCGCGGGTAGTGGAGCGCTTGCGCGACATCGCCGAGATGATCAGCGAGGAAGACCTCAAGGAAGCGGAAAAGGAACTGGCCCAGGAGGCTCTGGCCGAAGCCAAACCGGCCTAAGCCTGGCGCGGTCAAACTGTAGGAGTGAGCCTGCTCGCGATAGCGGAGAGTCAGTCGGCGAATGAGTTGCCTGACACACCGCCATCGCGAGCAGGCTCACTCCTACATTTGCTTTGTGGTGATCTTCTGGAAATTCGTCACTACTCTGACGTCAAACTTCACACAATGACCATTCGGCGCCTGCTGGTTCTATCTGGCTTGCGCAGCGGACTTTTCTTCTATTCTCAGCTCAAGGATATCGACAGTATCACTGGATCGAGCCAGTCCTCCCGTGGGGGCTGAATACCGGCTTCACCGAGGGTCGCCGCCATGTCGCGCAACCTCTGTCTCACCCGTCAGTGCCTGGGTCTGGTGACCCGAATCGAATGCGCCATCAAGCCGTTGGCCGGCGATAACGGCATGTGGACGCTGCTCTTCGCGGCCGGCATGGCCGGCGAACAACCTTCCGCGATCAAAGCCCAGGGCCCGTTTCACGGACCGATCGCCGCCGAGTCGATTCTCGACACCATCGTTGAAAGTCTGACCCTGCACGGCTACGAACTGGCCGATGATCCGCAGATCTGGAGCCTGCACCTGCAAGCCCAACTGCGGCAGATCAACGGTGGCCGCAGCCGCAGCCTCAATTAACACCTACCCTGTAGGAGCTGCCGCAGGCTGCGATCTGTTGATCTTGTTTTTTACGGCGCCGAGTTGCCCGCCTGCGCCTTGTCGAGTTTGACCTCAAAGCCGTATTGCACGGTGGCGAGGTCGGTCCGCTGATAGGTTTCCACGTGTGTCGGATGGCCGTAGAAATAGTGCACGCCGAACAGTGCCGGGCCTTCTGCCTTCGCATCGTGGCTGACCGAAAGAATCTGCTTCAGGTAATTGCCGCTGTCGTCCTTGACGAAGAAACGCCATTCGTTGGCCGGAAACAATTTCAGATCCACCACCAGTGTGTTGTTCTTGATCTCCAGGCCTTTGGGCAGGGATTTGGCGTCGTATGCTTGCTGGGCCACAGTGGCGAGAAACAGCGGCATCGAACCGACCGCGATCGCCGGGGTTTCCGGAAACAGATTCAAATCGTAGGTAATCGTCGCTTGCAGCGGATCGACCTGATACGCCTCGGGCGGTAATTCGATCGGCTCGTCGAGTTTGCCGTTGTGTTTTTCCGTGAAGAACGTCACCGGGCTTTCACCGGGGCTGAAGTCGTCGCCGAGCAACTCATCGTTGAACGTGCGGCGATGGGAAAACTCGATACGGGCAGCGCTCGGGTCTTCGACCGATTGATGAATACGGATCCCGGCTTTCAGCTGTTCTTCCGTCAGGCTCGCGCCTTTGAGCCAGCTCGCGGCCTGGTCGTCGTAAACCACCACCGGCAGATCCAGCGGCTGTATGGCTTTTTCCGTGGTGTGCTGGCTGAACGCGCGGATCGGCAGATCCAGCGCCTTGCGGGTCACCGTGGCAGACGAGAAATCCAGCACGCTGACTTCCAGAGTCTCGATCGGGCCATTGAAGTAGACCTTGTTGTAGCGTCGCGGGTGTTGTTGTTCGAAAGTTTGCTGATCGTTGGTCAGCTGTGTTTCCAGGCTATCGCTCCAGCTCTTCTGCTGTTGCAGGTGCGCCAGTTGTTTTTCGTAGAAGGCCACTTGCTCCGGGCTCTCGTTGATCGAGCCGGCGCGCACCAGGTATTGCCCGGTGTCGTCGTGCGCCTGCACGATCAGTGGATTGAGCGGGGTGCCAACGACTTGCGCGGCGAGGGGCAGGCTGTTGCTGACCTCGACTTCGGCGTAGTTCTTTTCAAGCTTGAGCAGTTTGACGCTGAGATTGTCGTTGGTGCGGGTCTGGCCGAGGTCTTTCTTCGTCAGATCGAAAGTGTACAGGCGACGCGGTGCGATGACTTCGACCTGGCCTTGCAGGCTCACCGGTTGCGGCTGGGTCTTCTTGTCGACATCCAGGCCCTCGATGAACGGGTACGTCACAGTCAGGTCATCGGGGTTGGTGACGTTGGAACTGGACGGGCTGAGCTGAATGCCGGGATCGGTTTCCGACCATTCCGGCTGCCAGGCAATCACGCGTTTGTTGCTCAGGGTCACCGATTGCCATTCCACGCCATGCGGGAACAGGAAGCCGCCGGGGGTGTTGAGAATGAACGGGAATACCGGTTGCAGATCGGTGAGGTAGTCGGAGCTGGCGTCCTTGTGCAGGACGAACAGGCCGTTGATAAAGGTGTCGACCAGCGCCTGCGGGGTAGGGTAGTGCTTGAGTACGCCAAGGGCGTCTTCGCCGTACTCGATACGCATTGGAATGCCGTCGAGTTTCTGCTGTGCACGTTCGAGCAGCAGCAGCGAGCCGCCGAGTTCGCTGACGGCGTCCTTGAGCTTCGGATCGGTAATGGCGTCGAGCGACTGTTCAAACTGTGCGGTCTTTTCTTCAAGGCTCAGCGCGTGCTTCTCTTCACCCGGCGAGCAACCGCCGAGCAGCAGGGCGAAGCAAATTCCGGCGGTCGTTAACGGCAATCGCACATCCATTTCCACACGTCCTGTCCACTGTCGCTGGGCTGTCAATGGTTTGGACACTAGCAGAAAAAAAATGACACACACACGCAGGTGACGGATTTGCGGGCGGTTTCTGGCTGTCATCGGTGGCTGGTATACTCGCCGCCATTTCCAGCCCCCTGTGTGAGATTCAATGGAACGCTTTATCGAAAACGCAATGTACGCCTCGCGCTGGCTGCTGGCGCCGATCTATATCGGGCTGTCCCTCGGGCTGCTGGCGCTGGCACTGAAATTTTTCCAGGAAGTTTTTCACATCCTGCCCAACGTCTTCTCGATGGCCGAGTCGGAACTGATTCTGGTGCTGCTGTCGCTGATCGATATGGCGCTGGTCGGCGGCCTGCTGGTCATGGTGATGATTTCCGGCTACGAGAACTTCGTCTCTGAACTGAACATCGATGAAGGCAAGGAAAAGCTCAGCTGGCTGGGCACCATGGACTCTTCATCGCTGAAGATGAAAGTCGCCGCCTCGATCGTGGCGATTTCCTCGATTCACTTGCTGCGCATCTTCATGGACGCCAAGAACGTCGATCCCGAGCATCTGATGTGGTACGTGATCATCCACATGACTTTCGTGATCTCGGCATTTGCCATGGGTTACCTGGACAAGCTCACCAAGCACTGATCAACCTCTGATCACGGCAATGAACACCGCCCGTCTGTTGTGAAACAGACGGGCGGTGTCGTTTGTGGCTTGTGCTTTGGGGCGCGCGGGCATATCCCTGTAGACGTCCTGATTCGCCACCGCGTGAGGTGCGCTGATGAACCTGCAAGAGTTGAATGCGTTTGCCATTGCCAGGAAGGTCGATGAGCTGAACCTGATCTCCATGGAGGGCGGGATTTATCTGCTCGAAGCGCGCATGCATGGCGCCGCGTATCCATTGAGTGATCCCAAGGGCAACATGCTGACGCTGCGTTCGGTGGAGCATGCGCGGGATTTGCTGCACAACTTTCCGGTGCTGCCCTTCAATCTCGTACACACCTCGGTACACGATGAAATGTGCGGCCTCGGTGCCAGCAGCGAGGAAAGCCTGAAAGTGCCGCTGGCCTGGCGTTCGGCCCTATAGGCCTTGCGCGCCATCGCCGGAACATCTGTGCTAGTCTGCTCGCCCTTTTGGTTCCGGGCGCGCCGGGACGCGCTGTGCACGCACGGCAAGTCTTGTGGCCGTCCGCACAGCGGAGCAGTGTCATGTCCGAAGTAAATCTGTCCACCGACGAAACCCGCGTCAGCTACGGCATCGGCCGTCAGCTGGGTGATCAGCTGCGCGACAACCCGCCACCTGGCGTTAACCTGGACGCGATCCTGGCGGGTCTGACCGACGCTTTCGCCGGTAAGGAAAGCCGTGTTGGCCAGGAAGAGATGTCCGCCAGCTTCAAGGTTATCCGCGAAATCATGCAAGCCGAAGCAGCTGCCAAAGCTGAAGCCGCTGCTGGCGAAGGCCTGGCCTTCCTGGCTGAAAACGCCAAGCGTGATGGCATCACCACTCTGGCTTCCGGCCTGCAGTTCGAAGTGCTGACTCAGGGTGAAGGTGCTAAGCCGACCCGTGAAGATCAAGTGCGTACTCACTACCACGGCACACTGATCGACGGCACTGTGTTCGACAGCTCCTACGAGCGCGGCCAGCCTGCAGAATTCCCGGTTGGCGGCGTGATCGCTGGCTGGACCGAAGCCCTGCAACTGATGAATGCCGGCAGCAAATGGCGTCTGTACGTGCCGAGCGAACTGGCTTACGGCGAACAAGGCGTTGGCAGCATCCCGCCGCACAGCGTTCTGGTATTCGACGTCGAGCTGCTGGACGTTCTGTAATCCCGGGCCTGCCTTGATGGCGGGCTAATGTGGGAGCGGGCTTGCTCGCGAAGGCGGTGTGACAGACAACCTATATGTTGGATGTTGATCAGTCTTCGCGAGCAGGCTCACTCCTACAGTTTTTACCGGGTTTCATAATTCGATCTTGTGATGCAGCTCACTGGTCGGGCGCAAGGCCCGGGCATAGCAGAACAGGAACAGATTGCGCACCAGCTCCTTGAGCACCAACGGTTCGCTGGAATTCAGGCTGCTGACGTCCAGATCCCCTTGATCCTGCAGTTCATGCAAGGCTTCCTCTTCAAGCACCGCACAGACTTCACCGGTCTCCCGATGGAGGATTCTGAGGTAAGGGTGTGGGCGATCCAGCCAGGCGTCGATCAGATAAGTCATGGTTCTCATCTCCATTGAAGGTGTTTGATGAGAATAATTCTTATTATCCAAATAGCAAGCGCCTATTGGCAGATTGTGAATTTTTCCGGGTAAAGATTGCGTAAGGTCAAAACGGCTGGCGTTTGGCTATTGCACGGTTTTATCGGGTTGAAACGGGGGGAGGGTGAAGCGCCATCCCACGGCTGGCGCGGGATGGATCACAGCATAATCAGACTTTTCTGACGAACTCGGATTTCAGTTTCATCGGGCCGATGCCGTCGATCTTGCAGTCGATGTCGTGGTCGCCATCGCACAGGCGGATGTTCTTGACCTTGGTGCCGACCTTGACCACCAGCGAGGTGCCCTTGACCTTGAGATCCTTGATCACGGTGATGGTGTCGCCGTCCTGCAGGACATTACCGACCGAATCTTTCTTCACGGCATCATCGGATGCCACTTCGGCTTCGCCACTGGCGGACCACTCGTGGGCGCACTCAGGGCACACCAGTTGGGTGCCGTCTTCGTAGGTGAATTCGGAATTGCATTTCGGGCAGGGTGGCAACGTGCTCACTAAGGCTCCTTGGGTAGGGATCGCTAAAAGTCGCACATTATATAGGGTTTATCTGTTCGTGGCGCCAAAAGCAAAAAAACGCAGCCCGACAGCCCGTGTAGGAGCTGCCGAAGGCTGCGATCTCTTGATCTTGCTTCAGCGATTTCAGTGCGTACGCGCGACCGCAAACTCGCTCAGTTCAACCAGCGCATCCCGGTATTCGCTGGCCGGCAGCGCCTCAAGGCACTTGATCGCACGGGCCACGTAATCACGCGCCAGTTGTGCGGTGTACTCCAGCGAACCAGAGGCTTCCACGGCAATGCGAATGCTCTCGAGATCTTCGATCCCGCCTTTCTGGATCGCCTGACGCACCAGCGCAGCCTGTTCCGGCGTGCCTTCGCGCATGGTGTAGATCAGCGGCAGGGTCGGCTTGCCTTCGGCCAGATCGTCACCGACGTTCTTGCCCAGGGTTTCCGCGTCGCCCTTGTAGTCGAGCAGGTCGTCTACCAACTGGAACGCCACGCCGAGGTGATCACCAAAGGTGCGCAGCGCTTCAGACTGTTCAGGCGTTGCTTCGCACAGGGCCGCGGCGCTGTGGGTCGACGCTTCGAAGAGCATTGCGGTCTTGCCGCGGATGACTTCCATGTAGGTTTCTTCGGTGGTGCTGGCGTCACGTACCTTGGACAGCTGCAACACTTCGCCTTCGGCGATGATGCGCGTGGCCTGGGACAGGATCTTCATCACCGGCATCGAACCCAGTTCGACCATCATTTCGAATGAGCGCGAATAGAGGAAGTCGCCGACCAGCACGCTTGGCGCGTTGCCCCACATGGCATTGGCGGTCGAGCGGCCACGGCGCATGCCGGACATGTCGACGACATCGTCATGCAGCAGGGTTGCGGTGTGCAGGAATTCGATGGTGGCGGCGAGCAGGCGCAGATCGTCGCCTTCACGGCCCAGTGCCTTGCCACACAGCAACACTAATAAAGGACGCAGGCGTTTGCCGCCGGCCGACGTGATGTAATCGCCGATTTTCGATACCAGCGGCACTCGGGAAGTCAGCTGCTTCTTGATGATGCCGTCGACGGCGCTAAAATCGTCCGCCACCGCGCGGTAGAAAGCTTGGGGTTGCATCAGCGAGAGTCGCTCCAGAAGGGTTGCGCGGCATGCTAGGACCCCAGTCCAGACCTGTCAAGGCGCGGTCGGGCACTGTGAAAGCTGCTGCGCTCGGTAATCCTGCGTCAAAAACAGGCTCGGAATGCTCATTTACAAACCGTAAACTCCGCTTCCTCGCCTGTTTTTTCCTTGTCTTCCCTTCGCTCGCGACGCTTTCACAGCGCCTGAAGGCTACTTGCGTGACGGTCGCGCCTTGCGTACAATCGCGCACCCTGAACTTCCTGGGCAGCACCTGCCTTACGCAATTGCAACAGGCCTTCCAGCCCAATGCAGCCATGCCAGCCAATACCTCTTCTTATAAAGAGCTGGGTGAGCAGGATTATCGGAGAAATACCATGTCTTATGCAGTAATCGTTACTGGCGGCAAGCAGTACAAAGTCGCCCCAGGTGAATACCTGAAGATCGAAAAACTGGAAATCGCTACCGGCGAATCCGTTACCTTTGATCGCGTTCTGTTGGTTGCCAATGGCGACGACGTGAACATCGGCGCTCCAGTTGTTGCTGGCGCTACCGTTGTGGCTGAAGTGATCTCCCAAGGTCGTCACGATAAAGTCCGCATCATCAAGTTCCGTCGTCGTAAGCACCACATGAAGCGTATGGGCCACCGCCAGTGGTACACCGAGATCAAAATCACCGGTATTCAGGCTTAATTTCAGCCTAATTCCTCACTAGGAGAATTGACTCATGGCACACAAAAAAGCTGGTGGTAGTACCCGTAACGGTCGCGAGTCAGACGCCAAACGCCTTGGCGTGAAGATGTCTGGGGGGGCGAAAATCCTTGCGGGCTCCTGC